>JAEUII010000185.1 GCA_016795145.1 Planctomycetaceae bacterium | reverse complement strand
AAGCGACGATTCCGAAACATCCGGACTCGATAGCCCATCTGACGCAGCTGCTGCGTGAGAATGATCAATTGCTTTCGCCCCGCTCCACTTCCGGAACCGGGATTTCGCTGAATGATCACCCACTCTGGGTTTGCAGGATGTCGTGAAGCTTCGGTCATTTTTTGTCGAGGCGATCGGGCTGGTGTTCCGTCGTCCGAGTCCCCTGTTCCTGCGATAGGTCTTCTGCCGTTTAGCAGACTCCGACAATCCACACATGTTCAGATTAGACCATGGGCATCCTCTACTTTCCACTCTTGAATGTTGTTGTGCTCGCCCTCGTGATTCCCTGGCGGTGTTGATGGAACAACTTTGTACAGATGAAGGCACGTCTGATGAACAGCTTGGCTTATTGTGATCAGTGGATCATTCATGCAGCCGGACCGGGTTTATTGAGGACTCGTGTCCCCGTGTCACACAAGAGTGACAGGAATGAACGAACCAGGAATCGTCAGGAGAGCACTGCAACGGCTGGACGCGCACTCACGCTGCCCCTAGATTCCGAAGTCCAGCGCAGTCTTGATGAGGACGGTTGAGGCTCTAATGGATCGTAGAAGCGGACATGGATGGAAATGTTGAATGAACCGTCGACCGGCCGCGAACTTGGCCTGGCACCGCTGCGCATTGCAGGGCGTTACGCCGTTGTGGGGCTGCTGTGGATCTGGTTAAGCGACTCCGCATTGAACCTGCTTGGTTTCGGCCCGAATCACATTTTCCTCGCTGGTGCGGTCAAGGGGACGGCGTTTGTCGTAGTGACAGCTGGGCTAATTTACTGGCTCGTGAAACGCGAATTTTCGGCGGCTCGCCAGGCAGAGAACCTGCTTCGCGCTGTTGTTGAAGGAACATCGGACGCCGTCTTTGTAAAAGACTCCGAAGGGCGTTATCTGCTTGCAAATCATGCGGCTGCTCAGTTCTTTGAGCGAACTGTTTCCGAAGTGCTGGGACGGACGGATCATGAACTACTGGAGGCCGCAGCTGCGACAGCGCTGACGGACGTCGACCGAAAGATCATGGCTGCGGATCAGGCTTTGACGCTGGATGAAACGCTGTCCCGAGGCGGTGTGACTCGAACGTATCACGTCACCAAAGCTCCGCTACGAGATGTCTCCGGACGTGTGACTGGTCTGATCGGAATTGCCAGAGACATCACAGAAAGAAAAGCAACAAGCGACGCGCTGCGGGATAGTGCTGATCGCTACAGGGAACTTGCAAACGCGATTCCCCAAATCGTCTGGACGGCGAACTCGGCTGGTAAAGTCACGCACATCAACGCCAGCGGGATGGAGTACCTCGGGCTGCAGGCGATGAGCCTGAATGACTGGTCGTGGGAGAATGTCATTCATCCCGATGATCGAGTCAAAGCCGTCGAAGAGTGGACGAAGATCATTCGTGAATCGAAGCCTCGCATGTTCGAGATGCGAATACGCAACTCGGATGGACAATATCGCTGGCACATTACTCGTCAGAGTGCGATTCGTGATGCCAAGGGCAAGCTTGTCTCGTGGGTCGGGACAAATACAGACATTGATGGTCTGAAACAGGCCGAGCATTCACTTCGCGAAACGGAAGCTCGTCTTCGGGAGGCCCAGAGGTTTGCAAAACTTGGCAGCTGGAGCTGGGAGCCTCAAACAAATCGAGTGTGGTGGTCTGTCGCCGAGTTTGAAGTTTTCGGACTGCGGGAAGGCGATGTGTCTCCCAGCTTTGAAGCATTCCTTGCGATCCTTCATCCGGATGATCGGTCCACAGCAATCGCTCGTGTCAACGCGATGCTGGATGGTGAGCCGGAATTTGCGAACGATCTGAGAGTCATTCGGCCCGATGGTTCCGTGATCTGGATTCACAGCTGTGGACGAGCGACTCGCGATGCATCTGGTCAGGTCGTCCTTGTGGAAGGGACCGACCAGGATGTTACGCAGAAGATCATTTCGGAACAGCAGCTTCGCGCTGAACGTGACCGCTTTGAGAAACTGATGGAGGCTGTGCCAGTCGCGATTTGTTCGTTCCAGCTGACGCCCGACGGACGAATGACGATGCCTTATGCGAGTCACCGTATTGAGCCTCTGTACGGGATTTCTCCGGAAGATCTTGCCATTGATGCGGCCCCGATTTTCCAGTTGGTTCATCGGGACGATGTCGAACGAGTCAACCAGACCGTCCTCGAATCAGCAAGAACGCTGAGCCTGTGGCGCGATGAATTCCGTGTGCACAGTCCAGTGCTGGGAGACATTTGGGTTGAAGGCTGTTCGTCCCCGGTTCGCCTCTCAGACGGGACGATGCTGTGGCATGGCTATGTTACCGACGTGACATCGCGACGAAAGCTGGATGACGCGTTGAGAGCCAGTGAGCGTCGTCTTCGTCTCGCTCTGGACGCCGCTGGATCGGTGGCGTTCACATGGGATATCACGACGGATTCGGTAACTCGGTATTTCAGCACGGAACCAGAACGGCACATCACCGAACGGCATGTTGGCTCATTGAATGACATTCGGACTCATGTTCATCCGGAAGATCTGGAACGGTTCGACCGGCAATTGTCCGCGTGTCTTTCAGGAGGCGATGACTATCGAAATGCCTACCGAATTGTTCGCGGCGACAACTCTTTCATCAGTATCGAAGAGTATGGTTACATCGATCGCGACGAGAATGGCACCGCCCTGCGGATGACGGGCATCTCGCTCGACGTCACCGAACGAGAAGCGGTGACGGAAGCCATGAGAATCAGTGAAGCGCGTTATCGCCAGTTAGTCGACCTCCTGCCAACAGCCATCTTCGTCTATGCGGAGAATCAGATTCTGTTCGGCAACCCGGCATTCCTGCGCATGATTGGTGCAACAGAGCCGAATGAACTGAATGGCCGCAATCCTTTTGAATTGGCGCATCCGTCCGACCGGGATGCTCTGCGTCGCCGCCATGATTTGCTCAACAACGGAAGTGAAACAGTCCCGGGCTTTGAAATGCGGATTGTGAGACAGGATGGACGCTCCGTTCCTGTCTATTCCGTTGCCGCCCGGATCAGTGGCTATGGTGATTCGGCAACGCTGGTCGCTGTGACAGACCTGACGGAACGCGAACGCGCTATTCAGCTCCTGCGTTCCGTGTTAAGCAGTGTCGGCGATGCGATTCTGACAATCGATGAGCACGGCGTGATTGACTCGGCAAATCCGGCAGCGGCGAGGAATTTCGGCTATTCCGAAGATGAACTCCTCGGACTCAACGTTGCTTCGCTGATGCCCGAACCTTACGCGAAAGACCACCATAGCTTTCTGACCAACTATCTTCGGACTGGCGTCGCCAGGGTGATTGGCGTCGGTCGCGAAGTCGAATGTGTCCGCCGCGATCACTCTCGCTTCACGGCTGAACTAAGCATTACGGAGTTTCGCCTTGAAGGTGAGCGACGTTTCACGGGAGTTCTGCGAGACATCACAGAGAAACAGCGGCTGCAGGCGCAGTTCATTCAGGCTCAGAAGATGGAAGCGGTTGGACGCCTTGCCGGTGGAGTTGCCCATGACTTCAACAACCTGCTGACTATCATCTCGGGGTACTGCGACTTTCTGATGTTATCTGAACTGCCCACAGGCGATGGTCAGCGCGAAGCCGTGGCGACGATTCGAGACGCTGGAGAACGGGCCGCCAGACTGACTCAGCAGCTTCTGGCCTTCAGTCGCAAGGCGGTCATCGAGCCGAAGTTGCTGGACCTGAATGAGCTCGTCACGGATTCCGCGCGGCTTCTACGACGGCTTATCGGGGAAGACATTATTCTGGCTGTTGTCACGGCTCCAAAACCTATCCTGATCAAAGCCGACCCAGGGCAGCTCGAACAGGTGATCATGAATCTGGTCGTGAATGCTCGTGATGCCATGCCGACGGGCGGTCGTCTGACGATTGAGACGGCGGTTGTGGAACAAGGCGGCTCCTTCTCGTCGCAGTGTGCACAACTGTCGGTCTGTGATACGGGAACTGGCATGACTGAGGACGTAAAGTCGCAGATCTTTGAACCCTTCTTCACGACGAAGGGAGTTGGCAAGGGAACCGGACTTGGCCTTGCCGTGGTGCATGGCGTTGTGAACCAAAACGGCGGACAGGTGTTGATCGACAGTTCGGTGGGTGAAGGAACAACATTCCGAATTCTGCTGCCCCTGATTCGAGATGTCACACCAATCGCATCGGTGGACTCGATCCGATTTGCGAATCGTGGGACTGAGACCATTCTGCTGGTGGAAGATGACGCCGCAGTGAGAAAGATCACACGGCTGTCACTGGAGACTCAGGGGTACAAGGTCCTTGAAGCAGATGGCGGAAGCAACGCAATTCGTATTGCCGAAACCTACGCCGATCACATTGACCTTTTGGTCAGTGATGTGGTGATGCCGGAGATGGGCGGGCGTCAGTTGCTGAATGCCGTTCGACAATTCCGGCCTGGGCTGCGAGTTCTTTTCATCAGTGGCTACACGGACGATGCAGTCCTGATGCATGGGGTTGTCGAAGCAACAGATTCATTCATGCAGAAGCCGTTCACTCCGCTCAGCCTCGCCCGCAAAGTGCGTGAGGTGATTGACACACCAGCACGGTCTGCGAATGACTAATCGTGCTGCCGTTCGAATGCACTGCGGCAGACAGTGCTATTCTGCCTTCACGGCTCCAAAAGCCGCAAAACAGGAATTCTTGTGCAGAAGATCAACACGGCGAAATCCCACCGATCGAAGCAGTTCCAGCTGGTAGGTCACGGGCCTCGGTGAATCTTCCACGTCGATGTAGGCGAACACTTTGTCCCGGTATTCGTCCCCGCCAACGGAGGCAAGATAATCGCCGTAACGAGCCCACATCATCTTCTGGACGGAGGGATCTTCGTGAGCAACAAGATCCGTAATCCAGACGCTGCCGCCGGGTTTGAGAAGTCGATAGAGCTTCTGGAACGCAGTGAGCCAGTCATCGTCATCGCGAAGATGATGCAGGACCGCGGCTGCCAGGATCACGTCATAGGTGGATTCTGAAAGCGGGGCGGATCGGAAGTCACTATGAATGGTGCTGACCGTACCGGCATTCGTTTCCTGCACACGGAGCGACGCTCGTTCGAGCATCGGTGCACTCAGGTCCAGCAGGTCAGCATCAAAGTCGTAACCAGCGACTTGTCTCAATCGAAGCGTGTTGTTGCCAGCTCCGCAACCGATATCCAGCACTCGCTGGATTCGCTTCGTGCAGGCAGCGGCAGCTTCCGAAATCAAGGTCATCGCAAGCGGTGCATCGATGGTCGCGACCTGTCCGGTTTCGAGCGACGAAAACCGTTCGACATCGTTATCGAATCGCATGCGGATGTCTTCAACGGTGGATTTTCTGTCCAGTGGTGTGTTCATTGTGAGTTCAGGAATTTCAGAGAGGCAGTGGCGGCTTTGTGTTGAATGGGTGAGAGTATTGCAGGTTTCGCGTGAATCAGCAGCGGAAGGGCGCAAGCCCTCCGGTGAATGCTCGAGTTTATTTCGTCACCGGACGGCTCGCGCCGTTCCGCTATAACGCTCGCGGCCATGGGCCGCTCACATACAGATTCAAGTCGCTTGACACTTCGGTCTCTCATCCGAAGACTCCCACCACGACATTCTATATTTCCAAAGGGCTGATGACATGCGCACTTCCAGATTCCTGGCACGAGTTGAAGACGCCGACGACGATCGCAAGTCAGCGAATCCCGGTCGGTATATGGCTCTGACGGTTGTGGCCCTTTTTCTCGCATCGATTCCTTCTCAGGAAGTTCATGGGCAGGATTCGAAAGGTGCCGTTGACGTGTCGAAGCCGAAGCTGACCGACCTCTATCAGGACCGAACGATCACATTCACCGGTGGTGAGTACAAGAATGAGACGATTCACTATCGCCTGATGAGTCCTGAAGTGGTTGAGCCAGGCAAGACGTATCCGCTGGTCATCTTCCTGCACGGTGCCGGCGAGCGTGGTACCGACAACGAACTGCAGTTGCTCTACTTTCCAACACAGATGGCAGAAGAAAAATGGCGGAAGAAGTACCCATGTTTCATTCTGGCTCCTCAGTGTCGTCCGGAACGAAAGTGGATGGAAGTGGACTGGGCCAGCCCCAACGATCCAGTCACTCCGGAGGAAGTCAGTGAACAATCCCTGGCTGTCGAACAGATGATCCAGAAGACACTGAAAGAGGAGCCGGTCGATCGAAGCCGCGTGTATCTCACCGGTCTGTCGATGGGAGGGTTTGGATCGTTTGATCTGGGTGCTCGACATCCGGAATGGTTCGCTGCAGTTGCTCCCATCTGCGGTGCCGCAGATCCAAAGAAGATGGCTGCTCTCAAGAATGTTCCCGTCTACATTGTTCACGGCGACAGCGATACCGTGGTTCCAGTGGAACGCAGTCGAAGTGCTGTGCGAGCACTGAAGGAAGCCGGTGCGAACCCGGTCTACAAAGAACTGCCGGGCGTGGGGCATAATTCGTGGACGCCTGGATATTCGGATGAAGAGGGACTTGTGCCGTGGATGTTCAAGCAGAAGAAGCAATAGTCGCGGCGGATACGCCACTGCTTCGTTATGCTTTGAATTAATCCGTCATTGCCGCGCAGGCGGGAACGGCGGGAACCCAGAACGTTGAAAGCTAGATTCCCGCCTGCGCGGGAATGACGGCCCAAATGCTGATTCTGACGAAACACTCGTTGCGGCCGGGTTCCGACACCTCCGATTTGGAAGTGCTTATGAAGGATCTTGATTCCCTGCGAATTCGGCCGTCGGCGAAGGTTCGGCTTCGCGATATTGAAACAGACGGGAAAGATCTGGTGAAGGACCGGGCCGAGTATGAGCAGTCCTTCATCACGTTGCGGGAAGAACTGATCGAGCTTCAGGCAAGACTCTACGCGGAGTCAAAGCAAAAGTTACTGGTTGTGTTTCAGGCCATGGACGGTGGGGGCAAAGACGGGACTATTCGCAGTGTCTTTCAGGGCGTGAATCCTCAGGGTGTCGTCGTGACGTCGTTCAAGGCTCCGACAGCCCTGGAACTGGCTCATGATTTTCTCTGGCGAGTTCACAATGCCGTGCCGGCGAACGGATACATAGGCGTCTTCAATCGTTCTCACTATGAAGATGTGCTGGTCGTTCGTGTTCACAAGCTGGTCTCGGAGAATGTCTGGAAGCCACGCTTTGAGATGATCAACGCCTTTGAGCAACTGCTGACTCAGACTGGAACCAGGATCGTCAAGTTCTTTCTGCACATCTCAAAGGACGAACAAAAGAAGCGGTTTGAGGAGCGAATTAACGATCCTTCAAAACGCTGGAAGTTTGATCCGGCTGACCTTGAAAAGAGAAAGCTCTGGGACGACTACCAGGCTGCTTTCGAAGACATGCTGGAAAGTTGCTCGACAAAAGAGTCTCCCTGGTTTGTCATTCCCGCCGATCAAAACTGGTTTCGTGATTACGCGGTGTGCCGAATCCTTGTTGAGACGCTTCGCGAGATGAAGCCACGTTTTCCTGATCCTCCTGACGTTTCCGGAGTCGTTGTTCGGTAAACGGTCGATTCTGACGGAAGCGACGAATCGACGACTATGGAACTTGTCCACAATCCCGCCCACGGAGCCATTCATGTTCGCATCTACGTCTGCCTCAGGATTCCGGCGAACCAATAGCCACTCCGGTCTCGCACCATCGATGCCGTTAATGACTATCGTGGTGCTGGTCAGCGCGATGGCTCAGTGGTGCTTGTCGCGTGCAAGCGAAGCAGCAGAAAAGCCAAACGTCATTTTGGTGATGACCGACGATCAGGGGTACCCGCCGATTGGTCGGCATGGCCATCCCTGGATTCGCACTCCCAATCTGGATCGACTCTACGATCACAGTACTCGGTTCACGCGATTTCTGGTCAACCCAACGTGCAGTCCAACTCGTTCCGCCATCATGACGGGGCGACATTCCATGCGGAATGGCATCACTCACACGATCCTTGAACGTGAACGCATGACGTTGAATGCAAAGACGCTGCCTGAAGCCCTCCGGCAGGCTGGCTACACGACGGGGATCTTTGGCAAGTGGCATCTTGGCGATGAAGAAGAGTACCAGCCACAACATCGAGGCTTCGACGAAACCTTCATCCACGGCGCGGGGGGAATTGGGCAGTCCTACGAATGCAGCTGCGCGGACGCTCCGGGCAATTCGTACTTCGATCCTGTCATCCGCCACAACGGCAAGTTTGTGAAGACTCACGGATTCTGTACCGACGTCTTCTTTTCCGCAGCGCTCGACTGGATGGACCGACAGTCTCAGACTGACAAGCCGTTCTTTGCCTACATCACTCCGAATGCACCTCACGGGCCTTACCATGCACCGGAGAAATGGAAGGAGCGATTCCTGAAGGCTGGCTTTGGTCAGGATCAGGCCGGCTTCTATGGCATGATCGAAAACATCGATCACAACATGGGACGCATGGATCAGTTCCTAACGTCGAAAGATCTGTATCGCAGGACGGTCGTCATCTTCATGTCGGATAACGGCATGACGGCGGGCGGATCCGGAAAGCCCGGCAGTTCGCTCGGTACGGATCCGGACGGGAAGGCGATGCCATTCTTCAACGCAGATATGAAGGGGCTCAAAGGATCTCCGGAAGAAGGGGGTGTTCGAGTTCCCTTCTTCCTGCGAGCCGATGGACGTTTTCCAGCGAATCGAGATGTGGATCGCATCGCAGGCGACATCGACATTTTTCCAACTCTTGCCGCCCTCACCGGGGCGCAGATTCCAAGCGACCAGGTCGAAGGCAGGAATCTGGTTCCACTTCTGGAAAATCCAACGGTTGAATGGCAGGATCGCTACCTGTTCACTCATGTTGGACGCTGGGATACCGGCAAGGAACCAAACGACTTTCAATGGAAGACGTTCAGCATTCGGAATCAGCGGTTTCGATTCGTCAACAATACTCAGTTGTACGACATGGAAGCTGATCCGGGGCAGACAACCAACGTGATCGAACAGCATCCGATGGTGGTTGCGGAAATGCGAAAGGTCTGGACGGAATGGTGGGCGAAGACTCGGCCAATGATGGTCAATGAGTCTGCTCCGATGTCTCCGGTTCGGCCGTTTCATGAGTGGTACAAACAACAAATGCAGTCTGGTGAACTTCCGGAATGGAAGCCCTCTCTCGCAGGTGCTCAATGAGTCTCGATTTTCTGAACCCGTCTGCTCCTCTGAGAGACTGGGACAACGTGCATGTCTGGCATCCGTTCACGCCGATGTCGGCGTATGTCAGAGAGTCAGCGCCGATCATTACGGGCGGTGACGGTTTTGATCTGATCGATTCTACAGGGCGACGATACCTGGATGGCATCTCATCGCTGTGGTGCAACGTTCATGGCCACCGTGTTCCGGAAATTGATGAGGCTGTGATTCGGCAGGTTCGAGATATCTCGCATTCGACTCTGCTGGGGCTCTCCGGTGAGCCGTCAATCCGCCTGGCCAAAGGACTGGTCGACCGTGCTCCTGCGGGTTTGACGCGAGTCTTCTATTCGGACAGCGGTGCGACAACCGTCGAAGTCGCGCTGAAGATGGCCTACCAGTACCATCGACAGAAACCTGGCGGACCTGAGGAACGCGATACGTTCCTTTGCGTCGGCAACGCGTATCACGGCGACACTCTTGGAACAGTCAGCGTTGGTGGCATCGATCTCTTTCACCGATGCTATCGGCACCTTCTGTTCGAAACCGTGACGACACCTTCGCCAGTGGCTCTGCGTATTCCTGAGGGACATACGCATCAGTCATGGATTCAGCATTGCTTCGATGAAGTCAGCCGATTGGTTCAACAGCACCACACACGACTTGCGGGTGTTGTGATGGAACCCATTGTTCAGGGAGCAGCCGGAATTCTTGTGCATCCTGTGGGATACCTGAAGCACGTTCGCGACCTTTGTACTCATTACGATGTTCCATTGATCGCGGACGAAGTGGCTGTCGGTTTCGGACGAACCGGGCGTCTGTTCGCGTGCGAACATGAAGAAGTCGCTCCGGACTTTCTGTGTCTCGCTAAGGGAATCACTGGCGGCTACTTGCCGCTCGGTGCTACCCTGACCACTGACCGGATCTTTGAAGCGTTCCTGGGTGAACCGTGGGAAGGGCGAACGTTCTACCACGGCCACACATACACCGGCAACGCGCTGGGATGTGCTGCGGGACTTGCTTCTCTGGAGCTATTTGAAACGAAGAACGTCCTGGCCAACGTCGCCACTTGTTCGGAACTCATCAGCCGGAAGCTTGCCGCTCTGAACGTGCACCCGCATGTGGCGGAGATTCGCCAGAAGGGGTTAATGGTCGGGATTGAACTCGTGCGAGACCGGGAGACTCTGGCTCCGTTTGCCAGCACGATTCGGCTCGGACATCAGGTCATCCTGGCCGCAAGAGAACGCGGCGTCATCATTCGGCCGCTGGGCGATGTGATCGTTCTCATGCCTGCTCCTGGGATGCCACCGCATCATGTCGAGCATCTTTGTGATGTCACGATCGAGTGTATTGATCTCGTCACACGGAAAGTTGCCGCCGGCTTATGATTGAGCATGGAATCAGATAAAGTGTCCGGGAATCATGCTGGATTCTCCTTCCGGACACGCCTGATTCGTGCCGCACTCTAAAGAAATTCGTGATTCATGCCCGTTCCTCAACAGCTTATCTCCCGCATCGCTCAGCCTCCGCGCCGGCAGACACCGGTTCTGGACAGCGTTCGTATTCGCACGACCGTTCAGGATTTTCAGGTCGAGGAGATTCCGGCGTATGAGCTGACGGGTTCCGGCGATCATGCGTGGCTCTGGCTCGAAAAAAGCGGAATGTCGTCGCCGCAGATGATCTCATTGCTGTGTGACACGCTCCGATTTCGTCCGTCAGATGTTGGTCTGGCGGGCCAGAAGGACCGTTGGGCGCTGACTCGGCAGTTTGTATCGGTCCCCGGCAGGCTTGCAGAGACTGCCAGCGGACTGGAGCTGAACGGTCTCAAGGTTCTGTCCGTCACGATGCACAAGAACAAGCTGAAGACTGGACACCTGAAAGGGAATCGCTTCATCCTGACTCTGCGATCGGCCTCGCCGTTCACCGCAGATCAATGTGCGAAAGTCGCCGAGCGCCTCCAGGAACTCAGTGTTCAGGGATTCCCAAATTACTACGGGCCACAGCGCTTTGGGCATGACGGAAACACACTTCACGACGGACTTCGGCTTCTGCACGACAAGCTGCCAAAGAACCACTGGCCGGAGAATCAAACCCGCACTTTGAAACGCCTCGCCCTCAGTGCGGTCCAGAGCGCGGTGTTCAATCTTGTTGTGGCAGAACGTGTTGAGCAGGGAACGGTCGGGAACGCTCAGCCGGGCGAAGTTGTGATTCGCAAGGGCGGAATCAAGCCGTTTGTTCTGCCCGAAAGCACGGATCCCGCAGACTATGTCCCTGCCGGCCCGATGTTTGGACCGGAGATGGTTGTCGCCACCGGGGCAGCAGCGGAAGCGGAACAGAATTGTCTTCAAACCCTGGGGCTGAAGCCTTCTGACTTTTTGAAGTTTGCAAAGCTCACGTCCGGAGCACGTCGAAAGATGCTGGAGTTTCCGGAGCAGCCTTCGGCGAGCCTGACAGAGGATGGTGGCCTCCAGGTGTCTTTCGATCTGCCATCCGGTACGTATGCCACGACGCTGCTGCGTGAAGTAGCGGCCGAGGTGCTGGATTTGGGCAACGACGACGCTGGTGGTCGCGACGATTCCGATTCTTCGCAGGACTAACGGCACGGAGATGCACAGCAGTCTTCGGCGGAAACTGCCTGTCCGACTGGGGGTCCTCGTAAGCTGGGTAACGCTTGTCGCCAGGCTGTACTGTCTGCATCAAAGTCTCGGGCTGTGTCGATAATACCAACAGACACTGAAACTCCATCGCGCCATTCCGCTGGTTCAGAGGAAGCCATGAGAGCAAGGTCGTCGACCGAGACAATGGCGTATGGATCCGGCACAGCAGATCGCAGAACTAACGCAGCGAGTGACGCAGCTTGAAGAAGAGCTGATGCGGGCACAGAGGCTAAGCTCCGTCGGCGCGCTGGCTTCATCGATCACTCACGAATTCAACAACATTCTGACGACCGTCATCAACTACGCGAAGATGGGTGTGCGTCATCAGGACGAAGCGACTCGCAACAAGTCGTTTGATCGTATTCTGTCGGCGGCTCAGCGTGCTGCAAAGATCACGACCGGGATGCTGGCGTATGCTCGCAACACGACGAACCGTATCGAGCCGAATGATCTGAAACGCCTGCTGGAAGACGTGCTCGTGCTGGTTCAGAAAGATCTCCAGATGCATCGCATTGGAGTCGATCTGGTCGCACCGGACAGCGTCTGGGCGATGGCAAACTCCAGCCAGATTCAGCAACTGCTGATGAACCTGATCGTGAATGCTCGCCAGGCCATGAAAGAAAACGGCCGGCTGAGACTGGTCGTGCGTGACAACAAGGCCGAAGGCTGGGCCGAGATTGTCGTGAGCGATTCCGGCTGCGGAATTCCTCAGGAAAAACTGCCGTTCATCTTCGAATCGTTCTACACGACCAAAGCTCCGGACGAACGAGGACAGGGAGGAACCGGTCTCGGCCTCGCACTTTGCCGCCGCATCGTCGAAGCGCACAAGGGGCGTATTCGAGTCGAAAGCGAAGTGGGCAAAGGGACCACGTTTACGCTCAAGCTGCCCCGATCCGAATCTCCCGCAGGATTCATTGACACCTCAGCCGCCTGACAAGGGGCGAAGTCCAAATCGTGCCAGCGTCGTCGCAACTCAATAGCGGAAAGACGCAAGCCCTCCGGTGACTTGCTGGAGCCAGTTGGTCGACACCGGACGGCCCGCGCCGTACCGCTATTATCCAAGGGCCCCCATTGCTTCGGCTACAATCCCAGCACATCCGCCATCGAATACAGCCCTGCGCCTTTGCCGGCGAGGAACTTTGCTGCCGCGAGCGCTCCGTAGGCATAGCTGTCGCGGGTGTGGCCGCGGACCGTGAGATCAATCGTCTCACCCATCATGCCGAAGATGATCGTGTGCTCGCCAACGTTGTCACCGGTTCGCACGGCGTGATAACCGATCTCGTTCAATGGTCGTTTGCCGATACGGCCTTCGCGACCATGAACATGATTCTCCTGACCCATCTGCTCGGCAACGATTCGGCCGAACTGTAAGGCCGTGCCGCTTGGTGCATCTTCCTTGAAGCGATGATGACGCTCGATGATTTCAACGTCGACACCGTCCGCGTTATTTCGAAGCACGCGTGATGCTTCCGCAACCAGCTTCATCACGACGTTCACCGCCATGCTCATGCTGGGTGCCATGACAATCGGTGTCGTCTGAGCGGCAGCGGCGACGGCATCTTTCAGTTCCTTGGACACGCCCGTCGTGGCGATGACCAGAGGAATCCTGCGGCTTTCACAGATGGCCAGAACGGACTTCAGGCCTTCCGGTGTCGAGAAGTCAATGATGACGTCGACTGCCGCTCCAAGGTCCGATGAAATCAGCACGCCAGACTTACCAGCACCTGCCAGTTCCCCTGCGTCTTTTCCGATGGCCGGACTGCCAGACCATTCCAGAGCAGCCGAGAACTTCAGTTCCGCATCTTTCATTGCCAATGCGACAACTCGCTGCCCCATGCGGCCAGCCGCGCCGTTAACGCCGACAGTCAGTGCCATTCGTCTACTCCGAGCTTCTTCACAACCTGCGATGAAAATTACTTGCGCTGATCCAGGGCGACGTAATCACGGATGGTCGAACCCGTGTAAACCTGTCGCGGACGGTAAATGCGAGTCGTCTCATCATCACGCTGTTCACGCCAATGAGCCAGCCAGCCAGGCAGACGCCCGATGGCAAACATCACGGTGAACATGTTGGTTGGAATTCCCATCGCTCGGTACAGGATGCCGCTGTAGAAGTCGACGTTCGGGTAAAGCTTGCGGCTGACGAAGTAATCGTCTTCCAGAGCGACCTTTTCAAGGTTTCGAGCAATCTCGAGGAGCGGATCGTTGATTCCCAGTTCATTCAGAACCTGCTCAGCCATCTTTCGCAGGATCGTTGCGCGTGGGTCAAAGTTCTTGTACACGCGATGACCGAAGCCCATCAGACGGAATCCGCTGTCCTTGTCCTTGGCCTTCAGCACGTACTTCTTGTAGTCACCGCCGTCATCGTGAATCATCTGCAGCATTTCGAGCACTGCCTGGTTGGCACCACCGTGCAGAGGTCCCCAGAGAGCACAGATGCCCGCAGAGATCGATGCAAAGATGTTGGCCCGGCTGCTGGCCACGATGCGAACCGTTGAAGTGCTGCAGTTCTGCTCATGATCCGCGTGAAGGATCAGAAGCATGTTCAGTGCCTTCACCAGCACTGGATTGATTTTGTATTCCTCGGCGGGCACTGCGAACATCATGTGCAGGAAGTTCGCACAGTAGGACAGGTCGTTGCGAGGGTAGATGGTGGGCTGGCCAATGGACTTCTTGTAAGCGTACGCCGCAATCGTTCGGACTTTGGCAATCAGGCGGACGATATTGACGTCCGACATGTCATCTTCTGTGCCCGGGTAGTAGGTCGACAGCGATGATACCATGGCCGACAGAATCGCCATCGGGTGAGCATTCGGAGGAAACCCTTCGAAGAACTTCTTCATGTCTTCGTGGATCATGCTGTGATAGGTCAGCTGAGCACGAAATGACTTGAGCTGTTCCGGAGTTGGCAGTTCCCCATACAGAAGCAGGTAAGCCGTTTCGACGAAGTCTGACTTTTCCGCCAGCTGTTCGATCGGGTAACCTCGGTATCGCAAAATGCCCTTATCACCATCAATGAAAGTGATCGCGCTCTTGCAGGCCCCAGTGCTGTTGAACCCAGGGTCCATCGTGATGGAGCCGGACTGGCCGAGCAGCTTGGTGATATCAATGGCTGTCTCGTCTTCGGTGCCTCGAATGACAGGCAGGTCGTAGGATTTTCCGTCCAAAGTCAGGCTGGCCGTTGCCATGGTGATGATGGTCCCTGAGAACGAATTTTGGTGTGAAGAGTTTGCTGCTGTCACCGCACCTGCCAGGCTCACCGGTATCGCCACGGAGGACAGCTTGCTGAGGAATGGTCTACGGTATCACGAGCACTGCAAAAGTAAACTCTACGCAGGCCGTTGCTGATTTCCGGAAGCGTTTTATTCCACCCGAACGGCTCATAATCATCCCTGCTTGACTGCTTGTTCCTTCGTTGGACGAAACCTGTCCGTTGAACGATTCTGTTGCCCTGGGAATTCTGAAAAAACGCTCGGGATCTCAGTCAGGTCGAACGGCCAAACGATAGCATAGCTTCCTGCTTCACCACGGCTGCTTTTGCCACATTTGCAGCGAATTCAGCGGCTCATCGGACAGCGTCCGAATGGCGATTGGTCGAGGGATGTGGTTGAATCACTCCAGGGAGTGTATTAGATTTCTTCCCTGGTAAGGCCCGACTTCCCGTCGTTTTGAGAGACTCCAGCTATGGCAGACGCTTCAATCACCGGTCAGGTCCACCTGATCGAACCGACCAAGTCCTTTGGACAAAAGGGCTTTCGCAAGCGCCTTGTGGTTCTGGAACAGGTGCGTGGGAAGTTCACCAACTATGTGCCGCTCGACTTTATCGGCGACGCCTGCGATTCCGTTGATGACCTGAAACTCGGCGACACCATCCGAGTCACCTATCGACTGTCTGGTCGGAAGTGGCAACGCGATCCTGATAGCGAAGTGAAGTTCTTCCTGAGCGCTGAGGCGGTGGGGTTTGAATTCGCCGACAAGCCGGGAGCAAAAAAGTCCGGGGCACCCAAGGCAGCTCCGGCTGGTGACGAAGACTTTGAAGACTTCGGCCCTGACGACGGGTCAGCCCCGTTCTAATGAAACGTCGGGCGACTGATGCGGCTCTCTGATGCACACCACGGATGATTCAAGCAGCTGACTTCATGCAAACGACAAGTTCGAATGAGTCAGCTTCTGCCGTGGTGACTGTCGCAGGTCCGACGAACGACATCAAACCGCACGACCGACGATCAATCTTCCAGTTAGGCTCAGAGTTCTTCTTCCGCATGAGCCGCTCCGCGGTGGATTTTCTGATCCCTCCGAGATGTTGTCTCTGCGGCAGGTCTGACGAGGTTCTTTTTGCCGCTGGCATTTCTTACTGCGACGATTGCGCTGCCACGTTAAGTCCTGATCCCATCAATCGCTGCGAACGGTGCGGGGCGGAAGCAGG
>JAEUII010000151.1 GCA_016795145.1 Planctomycetaceae bacterium | reverse complement strand
GTGAGCGTACATCGTGTAAAAATGAACGTCGCAATCCAGACTTTTCCGTCCAGGTCCTTGCGTGTGAAGTCGCTTGCGTTCTGGTCCGTCAGACTGAACTCCGCCACCTGTCCGAGGACACCCTTCTGCGCGACTGCTTTTCCTTTATCTGCCTTCTTTGGTGCTGGTGGCTTTGCGGTTTCCGTGCAGCCAGCGATCAAGGTCATGCACAACAGGGCAGACAGTGTGGCACGGAACAGAGAACATCCGTGTGAAGTCGAATCAGGGTTTGCGCCAGCCTGCATTTTTGTATTCCGGGTTTTGTGGCTGAAAGTGTTCATCAAAGTTGGGGTCTGGTGCCTGCAGCCTGTTGTGAGTCGCGTCGATTGTCCCACGAAGGTCATCGTTTGTTCCTCTGAGCCAGCAGTCTTCGACTTTCACGGTGTCTGCAACATCCAGTTCGTAGGGAGCTCCTGGAAGAGATCCGTCGCTGGCCGTGTTGTCATAGAAAATGCAGTTGGTGTAGACCGAAGAGCCGTGGTCATCCACGGCGTTCCAGTTGCGAGTGAACGTACATCGGTCGGTGCAGGCAGAAGATCCAGGGAAGACGGTGAGAGCCCCTGAACCATGAGTTTCATGGTATTTGAGCCCGTATTGGCTTGCAACGGCAGCCATTCCAGTATTCCCGATGTTGTTTCGAAACAGGCAATTGGTGATCGTGGCTTTGCTGCCTTCCAGCAGGTCGATCGCGGTGCCGGTCGCGGGGCACGCATTGTCTTCAAAGATGCAGTTCCGAATTGTCACCGGATGCGCGCTGAGCGATCGCTGTTCCACAGAGATCCCAGCGCCACACAGTAGAGTTCGATTGCCGGTAATCTTCAGCTGATCCAGAACCGGGCTGGAACTGCCAAAGATCTTGATCGCTCCGCCATCCATGTAAAAGAATAGTCGCTTCTCGAGGCCCGGCTTATTGGATGCCGGTTCAATCGGACCATCATTTTCACTCTCGGTGACGAACCCGTTCGCTCCCGTAATTCGGACGCCAATCAGCTTTGTGCCGTCAGTAATGCCGTGACCAAAATACACGACGTGATTCACAACGGCAGGGTAGCCCGGTGTTCCGGGAATGGAGATCTCACGATTCTCCGCCGTCAGAGTCACATCGCCATCGGCCCGCAGGACGATTCCATCGTGCCGAGCATGAAAGCGAATCATCGCCTGCGACGCATAGGCCGGGCGATACGTGCCTGCATGAATGATGATCTCTTTGTTTTTCGGATCACTGGCAGCAGAGTCAAGAATTCGCTGAGGATCATCGCCTGGATGGATGTGGTAAACGCCGTTCTCATCCGGGCGAGTTTTGTTGTCGGTTGCTGACGAAGACTTTGAATCAGTACGTGGACGATCGGAAGAATCCGACGGGGAATCGGGAGTGCAGCCAGTGAGCATGATCATCTGAAGCATCACGGGCACAAGCATTCGCAAGCCAGACCGTCTGATGCTCGATATTGAGTTCTGCCTATTCATGTTTCTCCTCGTGCCCGATGATCTCGATCGCCGGATGGTAGTTTTCATGAAGGAACAGAAATCCGCACATCGGAGAAAATTCGATGGGATACGAGCCGGATTCCGGAGTCGTGAACATGACTTCCGCAGGGATATCAGGAACCGCCATTTGGTTGATCTGCAGAGTCTGCTGGCGAAACGTGTAAACGTAGTCGCCACTTTCAATCAGCAGGACGACAGGACGAGACGGCGGCAGAACAAGGCTGTCTCCAAGGAGATCGTCGTCTGACGTTTCAAACTGCCCGTCTGGACCAGGCAGTGAAAAGTGCCATCGGTATTCGAATCCGTTGGCTCGAAGACGTATGGGCGACTGGTTTCCGAAACGAGCCAGCAGCAAGTCAGTTTCTGATGCCCGATGACAGCCAGCAACCATCGCCATGCAGCCTGCACAGACGAGGACCGTTTTGCAAAAACGCTGCTGGGCGCGAAGGAACGTTGCGGCCCGGCCGTTTCTGCTCATGGCTTCGTTCCGTGCTCATGGTCATGCTCGTCTGAAGCCGGATTCTTTGATGACGCAGCTTTCGGTGGGGTCGTTGCTGCTGTGGCGGCTTTCATGCGTTCAATGATGCCGCGTTGTTCGGTTTCGAGTTCGTTCTCGCCAAGCTCTTTCGCCATGTCGGCAAGCCATTCACGATAGCGAGGATCGTGTGGAAGTAATCGTACCAGTTCTTTTGCGACATCGAACGCCTCACGCTTCTTGTTCTCCAACATCAGCAACTTGCCGCGCTGAGCCAGAATGAGACCATCCGATGGGGACAGCTGAGCGGCCTTATCCAGGTACTTGATTGCGTTCCTGATCTCCGCACGCTGTTCATAGGTGACTACCAGCGTGCGAAGGACCGTTTCGTTCTGAGGGCTCAACTGAAGCGCCCGGTTGAGGTATTTCAGGGCCGTATCTGTGTCTCCGGCAAGCTGACTTGCTGAACCATATGCGGCCAGCGCGGGAACGTCGGTACTCTTGTCATTCACCACACCACTTAGAAGATTGATGGCAGAAGACGCCGTGACCGCCGAGCTGGTCGACTCCGCTTTTCGTGCAAGCAAGAGCCCTCGAGCCCTGCGCTCTTCTGCCGGCGGAATTGGGAAGAGGTCCGTCTGAAACAGTGCAAGCTTTGCTTCCGGCGTTGCTGTTTCTCCCTTCGGAACGCGCATCACTCGATGATCTGTTTGAGATGTATGCGGTACATCACGAGCCGGCAGTGATGGCATGTGACACGCGATACATGAATCATCCGGTGCGACTTTCCGTCGTTCGGGTTCTGGCTGAGCACACTCCTTTTCCGGAGCCGTGTGACACTTGAGGCAGGCTTCGCGGTAGAACTGAGTCCGCTCGTCCGCAGACGGACTTCGGTGCGGATTGTGACAGCTGGTGCAGGTCATCTTCTGACCGGATTTCTGGAAGCACGTGCTTAGATGCATTTGTTCGACCTGGCTGACAGCCGCCGTTGATTCGTCTCCGATGCTGCCACCTTTGACGAACGTGACCCAGACGTCGGACAGTTTCATGCCAGGGCGGAAATCGTATTCCGAGTGGCCGGTTCGAACGACACGCTCTTCGCCAAGCAGATGACACTGATAGCAAACGCTCAGTTGTTCCGCGAAGCCCAGGTTCGAGTGGCTTGTGATTGGGTCTTTTTCGCCTTCGGTCGCACCTTTCTCGTGGAACTTTACATGCTGGTCAGCCGGGCCATGGCAACGCTCGCAGCCAATCGTCAGTTCTGCAAAGGGTTCCGAAGCAAAGCGATTCGGAGCGTTGGGGATAGAATTCGTGCGGCCAAAGTGACAAACCACACAGCCATCAGCCGTGCGTCGACTGAATCTTGCATGAGACTCCGGTGCGTAGCCCGGTGACAGGTCCCAGCAATTGCGGCCTGTGTACCATGTCGCCACTCCCATGGTCATATAACCATTGCGATTCGTGACGAACGAATAGCCTCGTTGACCGGACCCCACGGCGAACTCTGTGGGGACGGTGTCTTCGTAGATCAGCTGACCATCAACGTCCGGAAACTCTTCCGTCTGACTCCATTCACCGTCAGCGTTGCGTGAGACTCGATATTGGCGAGGCCCCGGAGGATCGAAGGTTGTCGATTCGCCCGGTGCAACCATCGAAAGCTCGGAAGCAAGGCATGCTGAATGAGACATTGGATGTGTTTGATAGGACTTCACGATCTCTGCATGGCACTGCACACAGGATTGTTGTCCGGCATAATGATCAGCCGACTTGAGTGATGGCGCAGGGGAGGCCTGCGTCACCGCTTCAACCGGCGTGTTTTCAGTCGACGCTGCCTTCGGCGGTGCGGTCTTCGTTCCTCCCGGATTCGACGCTGGTTCGTTCTGACATCCTATTAGCAGGGTGGCTGACAGAAGCGTTGTAAAGAAGAAATGCTGTTGGACACTGAACATAGATACGTCCGAAAGGTCATTTTGAAACCGCAGGCGCCGGGGGTTCTTTTAATCGCAGAATCTGATCCACTTTGACGTCGAGCATATCCTGCACGATCCCGGACGGCCAGAGAATCCGGACACTGACCGGTCCAGCAAAGTCACCAAGGCCTAATGCAATCAGTGCCTGATGAGTCGATGCGAAGCTCGTTCCACCGGCGAGCTGAGCGACATGTTCTTTGTCGCCAGCCTTCACTGTGACATGACAGCCTATCCCCTGGCGATTGCTGGTGATTCCTGTGAACCGAAGCTGTAGCCAGTGTCCTCGGCCTGTGCTTTCTGATTCGTTCAGCAGCAATGAGGTCGGTTGGTTCTGGTGAACGACAATCGCGTCGAGATCACCATCGGCCTCCACATCACCCAGAGCAATGCCACGACCCACAAGTTTGCGTTTGAAATAGTCGCCAGCGTTCTTCTGTTCGTACCATTTGCGTCCATCAAAGGACAGAAGCTGTGGCACCTGTTCATAGCCGTCGAAGTCTGCGTTGCGTTCGTCAATATGACCATTGGCCACAAGGCAGTCCATGTGTCCGTCATAGTCAAAGTCCTGCATCACGATGCCGAAGCCCAGCTTGGGAAAGGAGATCTTTCGCATTTCCGTGATGGCTGAAACATCCTGCATTCCGGCATCGCCACGGTTCTTGTACAGCGTGTTGGCTTCACCCGTGAAGTGGCTCAGAAGAATGTCGAGCATTCTATTTCCATCATAGTCAGCGACTGCGACACCCATGCTGGCCTGCGCGTCGCCGGTTCCGCTAAGACCACAGCCTCGCCGAAGAGCTTCATCTTCGAATGTCCCGGACGTCTGTCGGACAAACAGAAAATTGGCAGTCGTGTCGTTGGCCACGTAGATGTCCGGCTGATGATCACCGGTGAAATCAGCGATGGCCACACCCAGTGCTTTGTTGCCTGGTCCTGACAGTCCCCATGTGTCGGTGACTCGCTCAAAGCGCCCGTCCCCAAGATTGCGATAACATTCGTCAGGCCAGTGTTCCAGCTGGCGAGGGTGGCACAGTGCCGGCTGTCCATCTTTCAGACACTCGAGCGGGTGGTACGGATCGTACTTCAGGTAGTTGCAGACGTAGAGATCCAGCAGCCCGTCCAGATCGAGGTCGGCCCATGCAGCACTGCTGCTCCACCGAAGATCATCTGTCACCGCCTCATTCGGCATCGGATCAAATGTGCCATCTCCATTGTTGCGGTACAGCACGTTCCTGCCGACATTGGTCAGGTACAGATCACAGAAGCCATCGTTGTCAAAGTCACCGGCGGCGATCCCCTGGCTGTAGCTGTTATCGTTTAGACCGCAGTCTGCTCCGGCCAGACGGAACTTGCCATCAGACGTTTGCCGGTAAAGAGCATCATGGGGTCGTTCCGATGGGACCTTGCAGTCGGGCTGGCCACCCTGTGTCAGAAAGAGGTCGGGGTGATCGTCCGCATCAAAATCCAGCCATGCGGCTCCCCCACCGATCGATTCGACCATCAGAAGTTGGCCGTTGGCACCATTTTCATAGGTGAAGGCAAGGTCTTTTTCGGCTACAGCGTCGCGAAATCGCAAACCTGCAGACTGAAAGTCGGCAGTGTTTTTCTTCGAAGACTCACTCACTGTGGAGTTAGGAGGCGATTCTGGTGTGCCTGGGTGATTCGGTGTTTCTTCGGGAGTCGCCTCTACGGTCTTCGTTCCTGCAGGTGTCTCAGGACTTTCTGAACAGCCCATTATTGAAGAAGCAACGCACAGCAGAAAGACGGCTGGTGACTGGAATCTGGATGTTCGAAATAAGGACACACAAATCTCCCGTCTTGCACCGATGACCAGCCCCGACGAAGGTTTTTGCACTTGCTCGCAACCCGCATCGACCCATCGGCCGGTTCGGATTGAAGGATCGTACTGCCGAGACCCTACGCTGCAGAGAGCGCTTTTGCGGGTGAATCCACGGGCCACATCAGAGCATCAACGCAAAAAGGGCACAGAGAAAATCTCTGTGCCCTTTGCAATTTCATGACGACCAGGTCAGACGATTAGAATTCGCCAACTGGCTGGTTGTCGTTTCGAACCGCGATGCGGTAACGAACATTGTGGTCGATGTTCTCGGAGATGAACTTGACGGAACCGTCAGCAAGAACAACCTGAATACCACCTGTGTGCTGGCTGCTTGGAGCTTCGCAACGCAGGTCGTTTGCACCCTGCAACCAGGCTGGATTGCGGTTGTTGATTGGGTTCCGCATGTTGTGAACTGCGGCCAATGGGCTGACCCAAGCCGAATACTGGCTAACGGTGTAATTGAAATTCGCTCCGTTACCGCCCTGATAGTGCATGTTCTCGAACGCCGCGACAGTGTTTGAAGTACCGTCAACGATATCTCGAATTCCCCAAGAACCGCTTTGCTTGAACACACCATTAAAGTTGGCCTGCTCCCCAGCCTGTTCACCGTCGATCCATGGCGTTCCAGGACTCGGACCTCTCACGAAAAGAGTTCCCGGAAACTCAGGAACAGCACCGCAGTCTTTCCATCCCGACCAAACATGCCCGAGATTTCCAACGTAGTCGGTTCCCGCAGCTTCAGAGACACCATTCCAGCGATAACCGCCATTGACTTGGTTGGTTCGAATTGACGCCATGGAATTCGATGGGCACAGAAACCCGGGAATCACAGTACGACGAAGTGCTGCATTTGGGCCGATGGCGTTGTGATTTCGGTCAGGTGTACCAAGCGTGGAAGCTGTTGTCACATATGCGTTGTACAGATTCGACTGCTCAAGGTATGGCAGCGCCATGTACAGCCAGGACATTTCAGCAAACTGAAAGTTCACGTTTGGAACCTGATTCAATTTGCCATGATTATGGGGGAATAAATTAAAGACGTCGTGATAATTGTGCATTGCCAACCCGAGCTGCTTCAGGTTGTTCTTACACTGTGTTCGTCGTGCCGCTTCGCGAGCCTGCTGGACGGCAGGAAGCAGAAGCGCTACGAGGATGGCGATGATCGCGATCACCACCAGCAGTTCGATGAGGGTAAACCCTCGTAATTGACGCTGTTTTGCCATGAATTTTGTCTCCCACAAGATGTGAAGTTTTGATGAATCAGCAAGAAATTCGCTGAAATCACAATGACTTTTCTATCGAACGGAACGGTCTGGAGAAAGAGTTCCCCACTGACAAATCCACAGATGTGCGTAAAAAAACTGCAAATCGCCTCGGTTTATAGTGTGCAGAGGTATTCTTGTGTGAACATCTGTGTCTTCCGGGAGTGGCTTCTGGGTAGCTTAGCTCAAGAATTTGGGATGAAGCGGAAAATCAACAGGATTCATTTTGACACCCTCGACTATTGGCCAAAACGAAACCTCAGGATCTCCTCGACTTCTTTTGCCCCGCAAGCTGTTGCGTAGTTCAGGATCTGCAAAAGCAGCTCCTCTGGTGCCTGGCTGGCATCTGGAAGCGACAGACAGATCTTTCGGAGTTCTTTTCCCATAACGGCGATTTTTGCCGCGTTTTCGGCTTCATCGAGTCTTTTGAGGTTTCTCAGAACGTCGGCCAGCTCATGCCACGTTCTCCAGTCGAGCGGCATCAGTTTGATTGAAGCCCGGTAATGTCCTTCGGCCTTGGCATAGTCTTCTGTCATCAGGCAGTGCCAGCCACGATACCGCATCATCAGACTGTCGTCGGAGTCGTCGGTTGAGTCGTTCAGAAGTTCGCCGACTGCATCGATGTTCTGTTCAAGGACCAGTCGTTCCAGTTCGGTGACCAGCAAGGCCCGGTTTTTTGAGTACTTCTGGCGAAGGCTCGCCATCTGTTCCTGAACCGATTTCTTCTGTTCTTCCGTATCCTCATCCTGTTTTTCCAGACGTTGCAGAGTGTCGGATAGCTGCACAAGTCGGGCGACTGCGAACAGTTCAGAATCCGGTGCTGCAGACAGCCACTGAGTATTCAGCTGGAAGCCGTTTGTGAAGCTCAGGTGATCCGAAAGCATCAGGTAAACATAGGCTTCTTTGGGTTCAGCACGGTATTGAAAGGCACTGTAGATCTCACGGATCATCTTTTGCCGCTGGAGAGTAAGGGCGTACAAAGAGATCAGCTGTCGACGAACGATTTCTGCATCCGGGTCAATATCTCTGAGTGTTTCCAGAGTGGCGATCCCCTGAAGCGGTTGCCTGGCTTCACGCATCTGCATTTCTGAAGCAAGCAGGTAGGCTGGACGAACTTTGCGATCGGTTTTTGGCACCTTCAGCAGTGCTTCTACACTCTTTTGAGGCTCGCCGAGTTTCTGCAGAGCGTCCGCCAGATTGAGCCACGCGTTGGCGTCTGTGGGCTCGAGTTCCGACCAGCGTTCGGCGGCTGATCTGAGTGACTCCCAGTCTTCGTCCCTGACGCAACTCTTACAGTCGTCCTTCAGCGTTTTCAGTTCCGTCAGCCGCTGACGTTCTGAATACCATCGGGCTGTCGGGATCAGAATGACAGCCAGAAGGACAATAGTGATCAGGACAGTTATGAGGCGCTTTGGGCCAGTGCGACTCATTGGAACCTCGTTGTGAATGATCTTCGAGACTGGATACCGGCAAATTCGGGAACTATACTGCCGTACGACTTTTCAAGTACCGTTTGCAAACCTTGCAGCCGTTTGTTTTGGTTTTTCAACGGTATTCTTTCTTCAGGCTTTGAGACTGGGAAGGTTCTATCGTGTCTCGACTTCATTCACAGTTGTTTCTTGCAGGGTTGTTTGCGTTGACAGTGGCCGGATGCGGCGGTGGTGAGTCAACTGGTCACACAGAAGACAAGACACCAGGCGGCCAGGCTTCACCAGCAATCCCGGAAACAATGGACGCGAGCAAAATGGACGATGCGATGAACCAGTCGAAGGACTCCGCAAAGAAGACTGGCAAGTAACATTCGCGATTCGCGGTGCGAGTCGAAAACAGTACGCAGAAGGCCGGCAGTTTTGCCGGCCTTTGTTTTTTTGAGCCCAGCTTAGGTCGTTTTGCCGTTGGCTATTGAGGTGTGCGAACAACCGTGACGCACAGCACAAGAACCGTTCGATCTGCCTCAGGTCGCTTCAGTCCAATCTTTTGCGAGACCTTTTGGATCGATGATTCTTCAGGTTCGTCTGCTATCGGGAATTCCGCGGGAAACAGGACGAGCGACTGAGTTCTTTTGTCATCGGTCTTCACGATTCCGGAACAGCCGGTGGATGTTGTTTGGTATTTGGGAACTCGGCTGAGAACTCCCGAGTCCAGCACATCGACGTCTTCACGATTCAGAATCTCATGGAGATCCAGTGCCACATCAACCTGCGCGCTGGCCTGATCGAGGGGCGTGACGCGGACGGAGATCTCAGTCCCTTCTTTGACTTCGACAATTTCATGTTGTCCGGTTCGACTCTTCTTCTGACAGCGAACCCCGCTTAAATCACTGACGGAGCCCGTTTCTCCGGCGGGCAGCAGAAGCCTGGGGGCCATCATGATATTGGATCGAGTATCGCCCTGAACCGACTGAATCAGCTGGAACATTTGTTCGTCGCTCAGCATTGCGAGCTGAAACTCCGATTGTGGATTGCTTACGCTCGACGCTTGAACCACACCCGTCTGGCCAGGTTCCAGCTGTTGCCAGCCATCAAAAGGCCCGCGATCGTTCTTTGGCGGTTCACAGACGGAAGCGGATTCCTTCAGTAAGTCATAGAGTCGCTCGGTGACCGATAAGAAGCGCACCTCAACCTGGTAGTTTGCTTTGTCAGGCTTTCGCAGGCCCGCGTAGCGATCCGGCGACGTTCGTATTTCGCTCGTCGATGCTGATTCCTGTGCCTGGCAGACTGCAGTCAGCAGCGTGAAGAACAGAAATATCCTTGCCGGCTGTGTGATCAGTGACATGCCATGACTCCGTGACGCTCAGTGATGGTGCGCTGGGGAAAACTGTCGGTACAAACGAAAAGGGCGAGCTTCCGGGGGAAAGCTCGCCCTTTTCTGGAGGAGGGAGAGGTCTTTGCTTTCAGTGTCGGGAGCCAGAGGCTCCGTATCGTTACGCCGCTTTGCGTTCGCCGCCGAAGGTGGCGATCACAGGACGCTTGATGTTTGAACCCGGGCCGCCTCGTGGAGGATAGCCGTACTCTCTGAGCTTGCCTGACAGTGTTCGAAGTCCGATCTGCAGGATCTGAGCTGTCTTCTCACGGTTGCCGTTGCATCGGGCAAACGTTGATTCAATCAGCTTGCGTTCCATTTCGGCCAGCGTCATGCCGACGCATTCCGCACCGTCTTCGATGGCATCGTTCTGCAGCCATGGGCGAAGGTCATCCGGAGAAATGCTCTCAGTGACATCGACCGTGCAGCATCGTTCCACAACGTTCTGAAGTTCGCGGACGTTACCCGGCCATGGATGAGATTCCAGGACTCGCAGGGCTTCCGCAGAGATCTGACGAGGCGGACGACCTTCCTTCAGAGAAATCTGGCTGATGAAGTGTTCCACCAGCAGAGGAATGTCGTTCGTGCGAACTCGCAGCGGAGGAGACTGCAGAGTAATGCCGCTCAGGTGCTGCAGCAGGTCATCACGGAACCGGCCTTCCATGGCCAGACGATTCAGATCACCGTGCGTTGCCGCGATGAACCGAATGTTGGGTCCGTCCTGAGTTCCGTGAAGAACGGCAGCTGCTCGCTGTTCAAGCAACTGTGATAGTCGCTTCTGGAATGGCAGTGCCACCGTGTCGACATTGTCGAGCAGGATCGAACCGCCATCACCCATCTTCAGATAGCCCGGGAATCCATCAGGAGTCCCGTCACCGAACAGCTGGTGTTCGAGTGTTTCGACGGAGTGCAGACTGCAGTCGATGCGAAGGAATGGCTTCCCTGCTCGACGGCTGCAGCGATGCAGACCTTCGGCAATCAGAGTTGTTCCGCTGCCTGGCTCGCCTCGAACCAGAACAGTTCGATCATCGTCTGCTGCGATTCGGATGGATTCTCGCAGAGACTGCATGGCCGGCGTGCTGCCAACCAGATCCATCAGATTTCGATTCAGCAGCTGACGTCGCAGCTTTTCGTTTTCACGAACCAGTTCGCCGCGTCGCAGTGCATTCAGCAGTGCGGCACCGAATCGTGAAGCTGAGTATGGTCGTTCGATGACATCACACTCGAAGGTCGGAACTGTTTCGCGACCCCAGCGTGAATCTTCACCGACGATGCAGATCACCTGAGCCGCTTTGCTGTGGCTTCGGATGGCTGCGTTGACTTCCTGAATTCGTGACACCTGATCGGCGTCATCGATAATGCAGCAGCAGAATTCCTGACGGCTCAGATGAAACAGCATTGCATCTGGACTATCAGTTTCACACACCTGCATGCCACGCTTGCGAACATCGTCGGCAAGCAGCTGGCGAGCACCTGGTCGCGGAGAAAAGACCAGGACTGTACGACTGGGAGCTTCCGCTTCCGGAGCGGCCGTCCGGTTGTCGGCAGGCGGTGTCGCTGTGGGTTGCGGGAACCGCAGAATATGCGGCTCATGATGAGCACCGTGCGGGAACTCGTTCATGATTTCCTCGATCTGAGAGCTGAGGGAGAGACGGAGAGGAGAGCAACGAGAAGGGCTGAATTGCTTCAAACCATGAACGACACGACATCTGAGAAATGGCGAGCTGATCAGTGAGTGAAACGGGATTCAGTGTTCCGGAAGAACTCCGGATGGAGAGAGGAGCTAGTGACAGGAGGACTTTGGATTCAGGAGGTGAATCCGAATTGAGAGGCCGAGTGATATCGCCGGTCGGTCAAATGAGTCAACACGTGTTCTCAACGTTTCTGCACAAAACTTTTCCGCTTTTCAAAGAAAGTGCTGGAAACAAGTCTTTAGGCCTCTTTGGCCTCTTCTGTCACGGCAGTTTTTGCCGATGATCGCCGCCGCACATGCACTTCCTGCCGCAGATTGTAAAACGACTGTCCTCAGTCGTTTGCGATTCGTTTGTTTGAAAAGCGATTGAGGACAATCGCTCTACTCTGGGTAGCACAGGCGAAGCCTGTGCCGTTTCGCGGCCGGAAGCCAGAGCGAACGCGTGGTGGTTCCCGTGCATGGCATTCCGGCAATACCGCATCCTGGCATCGGCTTCCGGCGCCTGCGGCACACGCACTTCGTACGTGCTACACACATTGTAGAACGGCTGTCCTCAGCCGTTTGCGTTTCGTTTGCATCGGCTCTCGGGCCAAAGGCCCAATCGGGCCGCCCGCTTGTGATGATCGTAAACGATCGGCCCTTCAGGCCTTTGTGGGTCGGTGACGACCTTTCCTGGGCCGATGGCGCCGATGGCCCAGGCTCGATAAACGAATGGCCCGTTGGGCCGGAACCACAGACTGCGACTCATTCGCGCGAATTCGCGTCCATTCGCGGTTCAAACTCTGCGATTTCAGTCGAGCACGTTCCGGCAATACCGCATCCTGGCATCAGCTTCCGGCGCCTGCGGCACACGCACTGCGTACGTGCTACCCAAAGTGTAGAACGACTGTCCTCAGTCGTTTGCGATTCGGTTGTTTGCTTCGGCTTCCGGGCCAAGGGCCCACACGTTTACATAGCCTGGGCCATCGGCCCAGGTCGTTGATCCCGAATATTCCCAAAGGCCCAATCGGGCCGACCGTTTGTCAGGATCGCAAACGACCGGCCCTTCAGGCCTGTGTGGATCGGTGACGATTTTCCTGGGCCGATGGCCCAGGCTAGGCAAACGAATGGCCCGTTGGGCCGGAACCATAGACTGCGACGTCACATTCTTTTGAGGACGAGCGCAACATGAAAAACGACGCTCAGATTCCTGCGACTCATTCGCGCGAATTCGCGTCCATTCGCGGTTCAAACTCTGCGATTTCAGTCGAGCACGTTGCGGCAATACAGCATCATGGCATCGGCTTCCGGCGCCTGCGGCACACGCACTTCGTACGTGCTACCCGTGGCGTGGCATCGATGCTGCCAATCGACGCCGTCCCGTTCAAGCGCTGGCCAGAGTTCCTGTCTGCTCGGGCTGTTCTTCACGCAGCTCCGCAGCATCAATCAACCGCTGAAGCAACTTCGGATTGACCGCCCCGCGGAATCGAACGCGGCCATCGATTTCAACGACCGGAACAGATTCACCAAACTGACGAACCAGCTGAGCATCCTCGTCGATATCAATGATCTCAATCGTTGGCAGTGCGTCCTGAAACTGAGTCAGGATGCCGAGCGCATCGTCACACAGGTGACAGTTTTCGCGAGTATAAAAGCGGCACGACCGAAACAGCGGACGGCCGTTGCGTTCATCACGAGGAGCACCGGGTGACTTCAGCAGGAATGCCGCCATCAGAAACATCGAACCACACAACACAAGATGCACGCCGCGGCTTTTGAACCACATCGACGGCATGTTGAACAACGGCATGTCCGTGCGATCGCAGAAGATCAGAACGGCAAACAATGATGCGAGGATCATCATGCCGGTTCCAAGCCAGGCCTGAACCTTATCCTGCAATTCTGCTTCCCGTGCGTTCATTGGAATGATCCTGCGTTCCCGTCCAGATGCTGACTCCAGTTGATGCACAATCCCGACCAAAACAGGTGCGAATGATCCAGTGATAACCACTAAAACGGAATTCCCGGGCAAAACCAGGCAGCCCGAGGGGATTTTCGGTTTGCTCGAAGAAGAATTCAGTGCGAGCATACCGGAACATGTGTCCTGTTTCGTCACGCGTCTGAGCATATCAGTTTCTGTGGCGTCGACTACCCGCAGGGGACGCGGGATTTCCCTTCAGGCCCAGGATTCTGCTCATATACCATTCACCAAGAGTATCTCGCGCAGTTCACCATGTCGCTTCAGCTTTCACCATCCTCATTCCTGCAGATGCTGGCCCAAAGTGGTCTGCTGAATGAGGATCAGTTGCGAGCCGTTCGGAAGCGATTCACTGACGGAAAAACGTCGGCGTCTGACATCTGTGAATGGCTTCAAAAGCGAGGCATCCTGACGGCCTGGCAGTCGGAGAAGCTTCTTCAGGCCAAACACCGAGGTTTCTTCCTCGGGCATTACACGCTGCTTCAGAAGATTGCTCGGGGCGGAATGAGCAGCATCTATGCAGCTCGCCATCGTACCACTGGTGATGTTCATGCGCTGAAGGTTCTGCCGCCCAGCCGAACAACTCAGGCTTCATATCTTCCTCGATTCAAACGCGAAGCAGCGATTGCTCAGCGTCTGCAGCATCCAAACATCGTGAAGGTCCACGGTGTCTTTGAAGAGACGGATGGAAAAGACCCTGTTCACTTCATGGCGATGGAGCTTCTGACAGGCCGCGATCTGTTCGAGATCGTGACTCAGGAAGGTGCCATGCCCGTTCGCCGTGCTGTCATGTTGATTCAGCAGGCTGCGACAGGACTCGAGTATGCTCATCAGAATGGTCTGGTTCATCGTGACATCAAGCCGGGCAATCTGTTTCTCAGTGACGACGGTTCTCTTCGAATCCTTGACCTCGGACTCGCGCAGGATTTTGACAGTGACGAGAATCTGACTCGGGAACATAACGAACGAGTCCTCGGGACGGCCGACTATCTCGCACCCGAACAGGCCGCGGACAGTCACACAGTCGATGCCAGAGCCGACATCTACGCGCTTGGTTGTTCGCTCTATTTTCTTCTGACCGGTCGTCCGCCATTTACCGAAGGAACGTTGATCCAGCGCCTGGTGGCCCATCAGACAAAGACGCCTGATGCGGTGACTGCGTTTCGTGATGACGTTCCCGAATCGCTGCTCGAAATCCTTCGGCGCATGATGACGAAGGATCGTGAACAGCGAATTGGTTCGGCTGCGGAAGTGACGCAGTTGCTCAGTCAGTTTCTTGAAGACACAAAGAACGAGTCGCAACTGGATGAGCGCCCTCGAGTTCTGCAGCATGCCGGCCAGGCATCTTCACGTGCAACCGATAGCCCGCTTCCGATCGCTGTTGCTCGCATGCGAGCTGACACGCATCCGACAGCGCGCGATGATTCGTCTCCGTCTGCAGCCGATCTGATTCAGAGACTTGGGGCGGGCAATTTCGATTCTTTCCTGACCCAGCTTGCCGTCGCTGTCGAATCCAGCAGCACGTTCACGGCTGATGACCGAAGTGCTCGCCTGCTGTCGACCATTCGGGAGCTGCAAAGCGAAGGAATGGTGCACACCCCGGATTCGTCGATCGACGAAGCGGCTGATGTGGATTCCGGTATCACGGGCACCGTGGCCATTGCACTTCCCAGACCGCGCCGACGCTGGGGCATGATTATCGCGTGTGTTGCCGCACTCGTGGCATGCGTGGCGCTGACGCTCGGGGTGTTATGGCATTACGGGCTGGTGAAATTGCCGTAGTTGCGTCTTTGGGTAGCACGTACGAAGTGCGTGTGCCGCAGGCGCCGGAAGCTGATGCCAGGATGCGGTATTGCCGGAACGTGCTCGACTGAAATCGCAGAGTTTGAACCGCGAATGGACGCGAATTCACGCGAATGAGCCGCAGGAATCTGTGCTTCGTTTTTTCATGTTGCTCTCGTCCTCAAAAGAATGTGACGTCGCAGTCTGTGCTTTCGGCCCAACGGGCCATTCGTTTACCTAGCCTGGGCCATCGGCCCAGGAAAAGTCGTCACCAATCGACGCAGGCCTGAAGGGCCGGTCGTTTATGATCATTGCAAACGGTCGGCCCGATTGGGCCTTGGGAAACATTCGGGATCAACGACCTGGGCCGATGGCCCAGGCTATGTAAACTTGTGGGCCCTTGGCCCGGAAGCCGATGCCAGGATGCGGAATTGCCGGAACGGCATGCACTGGATTTACCATGCGGTCACTTCGGCTTCCGGCCGCGAAGCGGCACAGGCTTCGCCTGTGCTACCCATGGTAGAGCGATTGTCCTCAATCGCTCACACAAGAAAACAAACGCAAACGGCTGAGGGTGGCCATTCTACGCTCGGCGCGCTCGCAGCATTGCTCGCACGGGAGCCGGGTGGCCTTCGATCGTGAGTGACGAATCTTCTGGATTCAAAAAGTCCGCAAGTGACTCAAACGTCATCCAGTCTGTTCGACGTTGTTCTTCCACGGTCGTGCGAGACACATCAATCACGTGGATGTCGCGGAAGCCCGTCCTGTGCAGCCACAGCGTGAGCATCGGGATCGTCGGAATGAACCAGACGTTCCGCATCTTTGCGTAACGATCATCCGGGACCAGGACCTGCATGCCATCGCCTTCAAGGACCAGCGTCTCCAGAACCAGTGTGCCTCCGGGTTTCAGCGAATGCCAGAGTGACTGCAGATGATCGATCGGACTGGTGCGATGATACAGGACTCCCATGGAGACGCTGACATCGAACCAGTGCAGACGTTCGGGAAGATCCGCGTCGTTGAGCGGCAGCACGCAGTGGCGACACGCACGATCGGCATAGCGCCGAAGCAGTTCGAACTGAAACACGTACAACAGAAACGGATCGAAGCCAACCACCTGCGTCGCGCCGGCATTCAGCATTCGCCAGCCGTAGTAACCATTGCCGCTGCCGACATCAAGGACTCGCCGCCCGGAAAACTGCACGGCTTCCGCCAGGCGATCCCATTTCAGACACGAACGCCATTCGGTATCAATCGGAATCCCGAAGTACTCAAACGGTCCCTTCCGCCATGGATGAAACACTCGCAGGATTTCCGGAAGCTGACCGACGGCATCTTCGGGCAGCGTGCCAGTCACACGCACGGCATCACCATCCGCGACAACGCGTGCATCTTCGCAGGCAGGCAGCCGCTCAAGAGCTGCAGTCCATGCCGGCAGATGTCCATTGCGCGACTGAGTCAGTTCGTCGCGAATTCGGCTTTCCAGTTGAGCAGCCCAGGCCGATTTGCCTTCGGCACGCAGTTCGCCAAAGAACCAGGAAGCATCCGACAGAGGTGACAGAGCCATGAATCAGATGCCACCCAGAACAGTCGCCCGGCTGACTCGTCCGATTCCTACCAGATAAGCGGCCGTACGCAGCGGCACCTTCTTCTCGTTGGCGATGGACCAAATTTTATCGAAACTGCGAGTCATCGTACGCTCCAGCTCCTCACGGACTCGGCTCAGGTCCCAGCGGAAGTACTGCTGATTCTGAACCCATTCGAAGTAACTGACAGTTACGCCGCCTGCGTTGGCCAGAATGTCGGGCAGAACCGGAATCTCTCGCTTGCGGAAAATGGCATCGGCTTCCGGCGTGGTCGGGCCATTGGCCGCTTCCACAATGTACTTTGCTCGCACGTCTTTTGCGTTGTCTTCCGTCAGCACATTTCCCAGCGCGGCCGGAATCAGAACGTCGACGTCCAGAGCCAGCAGCTCTTCATTTGTGATGCGTTCACCGCCGGGGAAACCCGTGAGTGATTTCTTTTCGCCGACCCAGTCGAGGGCCGCCTGGATATCGATGCCCATTCGATTCAGAATGGCTCCACTGACGTCCGAGATGGCGATCACCTTGCCGCCAGCCTTATGAAGGTACGCAGCGGTAAACGTCCCGACATTGCCGAAGCCCTGAATGGCGACCGTGGACGATTCAATCGACCGCCCAAACTTTCGCAGCAGCGCCAGAGTCAGTGTGCCAACACCGCGGCCGGTGGCTTCTTCGCGGCCTTCCGCGCCGTAGAGTTCCACTGGCTTACCCGTCACACAGGCCGGTGCAAATCCGTGGAACTTTTCGTACTGATTCATGATCCACGCCATCGTCTGAGCATTCGTGCCCATGTCCGGCGCCGGGATATCTTTGTCCGGTCCAAACAGATCGTGAATCTCATCAACGAATCGACGAGTCAGTCGTTCGAGTTCATCGAGGGACAGATCCTTGGTGTTGACGCTGATACCACCTTTGGCTCCGCCGTAGGGAATATCAACGACAGCTGTTTTCCAGGTCATTAGTGATGCGAGTGCCAGAACTTCGTCGGCATTCACTTCATGATGGTAACGCAGTCCGCCTTTCATCGGGCCTCGAGCACTGTTGTGCTGCATGCGGTAGCCAATGAACGTCGCGATCTCCCCGTTGTCGCGTTTGATGGGAACCTGAACCTTGATTTCTCGTTCAGGAGTCACCAGCAGATCTCGCATGCTGTGCGAAAGATCCATAACGGTTGCCGCTTCGTCGAAGTACTGTTGAGCAGCTTCAAATGCAGATTTCATACACCAACATCTCGAAGAGTGAGTGTTCGCTGATCGAATGGCGCAGTTTCGTTCGCCTCTGTCTTCCGAATTCTAGCGAGTCCGATGACCGTAGACTAACAAGCGACCGAAACGCTCTCTCAACAGGAAGGCGTAGAACCGTGCCATCAGACTGAACATCAGTCTTCCAGTCAGCGTTCCTGTTCCCGGCGAGTCGTCTGCCAGCGTGCAGGAGGATTCTCCAGCAGAAAGTCGGAGATCGTCTTCGCGTACAGAGCCATGCCCAGCGATGACAGAGTAGGGCAGTCGGACGAAAAGAGCTTGTCCGATTCTTCGCGCGTCATGAACTCTGCCGATGTGTCCAGGAAGCGGATATCTTCCCGCTGACAGTACGCTTTCAGAATCTCAAACGGGAACCGGCTTCGGAACGGAGCCTTGCCTCGGACTTCGCACGACTGCGTCAGTTTCGGGGCCGTCGATCCGTCCGTTACCTGCCACAGCACAGGACATGTGGTGACCAGCAAATGAGCGCCGGAGGCTTCGACGGCATCTCGAAGCTGCTGGATCGGACTGAGAGCATGATCCACCTGGAGCCGCAGGTCATCCGGATAATCGGCAATCCAGTGATAGCGATGCTGTCCTGAAGAATGGCATGGCAAAGCCATCATGCCTGGTACATCCTGACGAAGGCACTCCATTGCACGACCGACGATCGCTGAACCCTTCAGCAATTCAACAATGCCCGGTAATGACTTTTGCGGAACTCGCAGTGACGGATGCTGACAGGTCAGTTCATCCTTCTCGCGATCTTTCTTCAGCAAGCTTCGATAGACACTGTCATCATCGGGGTCAGACATGTCGACATGCAGAATGACAAGTTGCGGCTTCAGAGTTTTGAGCTGATGTTCGTACTGAAGAAACGACAACAGCGGGCAGTACCCAGGCACGCCGCCATTGATGACCTCCAGCGTTCGTGAAGTCTTCTTCGACAGGAACTGCTGAAGACGCGCGGGGACGGTTCGTTCCTCCAGCACATTCGCGCCGAACAGAACATCATCACCCAGCATCAGAATGCGATAGGTGCCTGCTCCAGGTTCAGACTCCGGTTCATCACCCCGACACCCGAGCGAGTTGGTCTTTACCCGAATCTGGCCGGCGGAAGTCACAATCACCTGGTCGGCCGCAGCGCGGAGCGTATGATGGCACGAGTCACTTGGGCGTAACAAACTTTGTAGAGGCAGGTCGGCCTGACTACAGACGATCGACAGTGGCATTGATTTGCTTCGCAGCCACATCTCCGTCGCTCCCAGCGCAGCAGACAGCAACAGCAATGCTGTCAAAGCTGTGCGCAAAGGTTTACGAGGTCCGCCTGTCATCCCTGACCTGACAAGTGCTGGAAAGCGCTTGATCCAAAGGAGCCTACAGACTCTTTGCCAAATCCCTCGCTCACGTCATTCACTTGCCAAACGCAAGCGCGCAACATGGGCATGGCTTCAGAGTTACTCTCTTCAGAATCCTGAATTCTACGTCGCTTCCGAACTTCTTCTCAAGACGCGATGAAGCAAATGTTCACCTGTTGTCTGCTGGGGCGAGGCGACAGTCGAACGATGGCCGCCTGGTGCAGTTCCTGAGGCATTTTGCAGAAGTATCTTGTCAGGTGGAACGTATTCGAAAGCCGCACAAGTTCCCGGGGAACAGCTTTTTTGGGCCCGATCCCGACTCGATATTCATGCCCGCAGCATTATGATGGCTCGGGTTCATTGTGCCATTTTTCCTCTGAATTTGGCGATCTGAAGCGATGTTCGGCTGGTTCAAACCTCAGTGCCCTGTCGACCCTGCCGCCAAGCAGTGGATCGAGGATCGTCTGCACTGGCTGTCGAAGCAGTTTGGACGCGACATCTTTACTCGGCGGGCCATGATCCTGCCGACGAGCGAGTTTTTTCCAGAGCAGTTGGATGGGACGGCCGAAGCAGTTCGTCGGCTGCTGGACCAGGTTTGCGATTACATGGATGTCTCCCCGGATCGCGTGGAACTCGACTTCTTTACGAATCGCAATCAGCTCGGGCTCGTCAACGACGCAGGCAAAGCGCTGCCCTCAGGGGCTGCCGGACTGTACGAAGATCAGGGTGATCGTCGAGTCATTCATCTGGAGACCAATGAACTCAGCAATCTCGAAGCGGTGATCGGGACGATTGCTCACGAGCTGTCTCATCTGAGACTGATGGGTGAAGATCGTGTGTCGGGTGATGAGTTCGACAACGAGTTGCTGACGGATCTGACAGCGACGTTCTTTGGCTTCGGCCTGTTCCTGGGAAATCATCCAAGGAACTGGGAAGGCAGCTACTCCAAATGGCCTGGGACTCAGTTGCAGTGTCCCGAATACATGTCGCTTCCGATGTATGCCTGGGTTCTTTGTCACTCTGCGTGGTGGCGAGGTCAGGAAAAGCCGGAATGGACAAAGTACATGTCGTATGACCTGCGTGCTTCCTTCCGGCAAGGAATGCGTTACCTTCGCAAAACGGGCGATTCGAAATTTGCTCCGCCAGCACGCCGCGGATGAGACGGTTGTCTACAGTCCATGGCCCGTCATTTGCCACTGCTTGATGGCTTCGATCGGGTACAGCAGCATCAGTACATTCAGAGCGAGACAGTCGCGAATCCAGAACAGCAGTACCAGTTCTGTCACAACAAAGAAGGCGGCGGTCCTGCGAAGTCCCAACCGCAGGGCCAGCAGGTATCCGGCGAAGCAGGACAGGTTGTCACCGAAACTGTTGACGATCGAATCGCCATAGTAGTCGAGCGACATGGTTGCTGTTCGATAGCGTTCAATCACAAACGGTGTGTTTTCGAAGGTCTCCCATGCGGCTTCGATCAGAACACAAAGCATGAGTCTGGCAAGAAGAGAGATCCTTTGCGGAAGCAGCCAGAGCAGTCCGCAGAACAGGACTCCATGCAGCACATGAGTCAGCGAGTAGGGGTCAAAGAGATGCTGCGAGTTGTGTGTTGACCAGACATCGCCAGACCACAGGCTCCATGAACCGCATTTGCAGGACACAGGCTGTCCCAGCACTTTCAGGACGATGGCTGAGATGATGAACACACCGCCAATCATCGCGCCGTTTCGAAGACGCCGCTGCGTGACTGGCGGAACACTTGTCGGGTGAGTTTCATTCATCATTCTGTTTCCGTAAGCCATCAAGCCATGACTCAGAATTGACGACATTCAGGCGTCGAAGAACCACTCGACACTTGCGGCAGAAAGGAATCGTGCCAAGATCCCATTTTCGTCATAAACGCAGGATCCCCACTCTCCTGGAGCAGAACGATGCTGTCAATTCGAACTGGTTTTTCTGTCGTTGCAATGAGTCTGATGCTGGCCTGCAGTTTTGCTGGCACGGTGAGTGCTGTCATTGCCGGAGGCGACGATAAAGAGACGGGCTTTACTTCGCTGTTTGACGGAAAGACGCTGGAAGGCTGGTCGGGCGATCCGGCTCAGTTTCGCGTTGTTGAGGGTGCGATCGTTGGCGGAAATCTGAAGGAGAAGATTCCTCACAACTTCTTCCTGTCGTCAAAAGAAGAGTACGGTGACTTCGAACTGCGTCTGGAATTTCGCCTGCTGGGAAATGACACCAACGCGGGCATCCAGATTCGCAGTCGCCGGATCCCTGATCACCACGAGATGATTGGTTACCAGGCAGACCTTGGTCAGAATTACTGGGGCGCGCTGTATGACGAATCACGCCGCAACAAGATTCTCGCGTCTCCAAAGAAGGAAGACATTGAAAAGGTGCTGAAGCGCGAAGACTGGAACTCGTACCGCATTCGCTGCGAGGGGAAACGAATTCAACTCTGGATTAATGACCTGCAGACAGTCGACTATACGGAAACAGATGACAAGATTGAGCTGAAGGGGCTGATCGCCGTGCAGATTCACGGTGGTCCTCCGGGAGAAGCTCAGTATCGAAATCTGCGCATCCAGCGACTTGGCAAGTAGTTGATATCAATCCTCATCTGATCAGATTGACGTTGCGATGACCGTTCCAAATTCTTCTGGCGATGCTTCCGGTTTCCCCTTCATTCGCATGCGCCGCAATCGTCGTACGGACTGGTCCCGACGGCTGGTTCGTGAAAACGCAGTAACGGTCAACGACTTGATCTGGCCAGTCTTTGTCGTGGAAGGAACAAACCAGCGAGTCCCCGTTGCGTCGATGCCTGGTGTCGTGCGGTATTCGGTTGATGTGCTGGTTGAGGAAGTTGCGAAAGCCGCGGAGCTGAAGATCCCCGCGATTGCGATCTTTCCCGTCACCCCGCAGGAGAAAAAGACTCCGGACGGTGAAGAGGCCTTTAGTCAGGACAATCTGATCTGCCGTGCGATGAGAGCGATCCGAACGGCCGGGCTGGACATCGGACTGATCGCCGACGTTGCTCTTGATCCCTACACGACTCACGGGCAGGATGGACTTGTGCGTGACGGCTACGTGGTCAACGATGAAACTCTGGAAGCTCTGTGCCGTCAGGCGGTGAACCAGGCTCAGGCCGGATGTGACATCATTGCTCCATCGGACATGATGGATGGTCGAGTGCGAGTGATCCGGACGGCTCTGGATGCTGCCGGTTTCAGTCATGTTCAGATCATGGCGTACTCCGCGAAGTACGCGTCAGCCTTCTATGGTCCGTTCCGCGACGCTGTCGGGTCCGCAAAGAATCTGGGCGGCGGCGACAAGAAGACTTACCAGATGGATCCGGCGAATGGTGACGAGGCCATTCGCGAAGTGGCTCTGGACATTGCCGAGGGTGCTGACATGGTCATGGTCAAACCTGGCATGCCATATCTCGATATCGTCCGTCGGGTGAAGGAATCGTTCGGAGTGCCGACGTATGCATACCAGGTCAGTGGAGAATACGCGATGATCGCGGCTGCTGCTGCGAACGGATGGCTTAATCGCGAAGCCGCGATGATGGAAAGCCTGCTGTGCTTCAAACGCGCCGGGGCAGACGGAGTACTGACCTACTTTGCTCGCGATGTTGCACAGATGTTGCGGTCGATCTGATGCAGTCAGTGATTGAGGGATCTTTAGTTCCCGAAGTCGCTGTTGAACTTCTGTGTCCCGTTGTCCGTTGCGGACGGATCTTTAGGAGTCGGAACAGGGTCTTTCTCAAAGAACTGCCCGTTGTTGGAGTCTCGCTTGAAGTCATCTGCGCCGCTGCCGTCCTGTTCAAAGGTGCTGGGATTTGACGTCCCCGAGGCGCCTGGCTGGTAGAGCGGTGCGTTTCCAGGTGGCACAACCATGGTGCCTGGCTGAGCATAGCCTGGACCATACATGGGCTGCCCGTAACCATAGGGCTGATACATGGGCTGATAGCAGCCTGCAGCACCCAGCAAAAGAACGGACGCAGTGGTGGTTGTGAGGAACCTGGACATCCTGTCGGTATCCTGCTGAAAAAGACGGAATGCAGGTGAAGAAGCTTCACCATCCAGGACTTCTGGCGACAAAAAAGTCCACGCGTGTCATTCAACACCGTGCCATCAAGTCCTTCTGTGTCCAACACGCGAGGAACCTGACAGGGAAAAAGTCCCGTGTTTTCGGCATTTTCGGCCGTAGTGACGCCCGTTCCTGCAGAAAACGCCGATGATGTATGCGAAACGGCAAAACGTGTCTATAGCAGTCTCTGCGACCCCGTTTTTGTGCGATCATGCTGCATGCCGCTGCTTTGTCGAGTTGCAGAGCAGACTGTAGATGTCCGGAGAACTTAAAATCGGCGAGGGTTTTGAGAATGAAGTGGCTCCGAAGAATTGGCTCGAGGCCGAGACAAGAACCGGACGTTAGTCGAGCTGGGGTACTTAACATTCAAGGCACGATCCCAACGTCGATGCTTCTGGGAAGAACACTCGTTGGCTTGTGGGGCGCTCACTGGACCAGTGGCTCGTGCAATCAGGCCGTTTTTGCGTACGAACTGGACAATGGCTCAGCCGTTGTGTTCCCGGAGAGTCCTGTTGAAACGGCGTTTCTGGAGTGTCTCCTTGTTGATCTGCAGCCATCCTTTTGTCGGCTGTCGCAGGTGGTGTATGGCGAAACCGATGATCCTCGCATCATTGGATGCAGGATCTCGGATTTGCTGGTGCCAGCGGATCCCGAATGTCGCTTTCCTGATTCACAGGTCTTGCTGATGTCGTCAGGCTATGGCATTGCCGCGGAATCCGGAGAACCTCACGGTATTCTGCCTGCGCTCTATCTGGTTCATCGCATCGAGCAGGGTTTGGTGAGCATGTTTACGACAAGTGAGTGGGAACACTATCGGCGGACCGCGGGACGGCCATAAGCGTGCGATGATCAGCGAATCATGCACCTGTCATCGTCGGCAGCCGAATGGTAAAGACGGCTCCTCCATTCTCCCGGTTTTCCCCCATCATTCTCCCACCATGGTCTTCCACGATGCGGCGTGAGATCACGAGGCCCAGACCAACTCCTGTTTCTTTGCTGCTGGCGAAGGGTTGAAACAGCTTTGGAAGCATCTCATCGGAGATCCCAGGGCCATCATCCAGAACTCGAATCTCAACTTCATTATCAATCAACTGAGATGTCATTCGCAGCGTTCCGCCGTGTGGTTGTGCATCCAGTCCGTTGAGCATCAGGTTGACCAGTACCTGCCTGAGCTGTTCCGGATCGGCAAAGACACTCACATCGGCATTCATGACTTCGAGGCGAACGGAGACTTTCTGTTTGTCAGCACGTCCGCGGATCAGACCGGCGACTTCCTGGAGGATTGGCATCAGCGACAATTGACGTCGCTGCAGTTTTGGCGGCCGAGTGAAGTCGAGGAATGTTCGCAGCGACCTTTCCATTCGCCGCACTTCCTTCTCGATAATCTGCAGGTCCTCCTGCGTCAGTTGATTCGAGTCTGCGGGATCAAGGGCTGTCTGGACCAGCATCTTGATCGACGTCAGCGGATTGCGAATCTCGTGAGCGACGCTGGCGGCGAGTTGTCCAACGGCGGCGAGTTGTTCGGATCGCAACACTTCCCGTTCACGCTCTCGCAGGTTATTCAGCACGCGCTCGATTCCGTTAGTCAGCTGATCCAGCTGAGCGTGCACGCCGGAGAACTGTCCTTCTTCCGTGATGATGATTTCCTGTGGCTCGCGACTGAGTTTCCCGGCGGCATCCTGAATGCGGACCTGCAGGCGGCGGATTGACTGACCTACGGTTCGAGTCAGACCAAAGCCAAGAACGATCCCGGCGATCCCGCCCAGCACTCCGATGCTGGCCATGCCCCATGCAAGCCGCTTAAGAACATTTTCGTGCTGGACTGTGGATTCCTCAATGCGTCGACCGTTATACAGTCGGAAGGATTGGCAGGGCTTGATCAGATCCGTCTCCAGCGATTCTGCCGCGGCCCGAATTCCTTCGGAATGATCTATGTCTTCGCGTGGCGGAATTTTTCTCCACATCTCAAGGTAGATCTGCAGACCCTTCTCAAGCTTCTCCGATGCAGCACGTTCCTCCGGCTGGTCGGCCACTTCACGCAGTCGCCGCAGGTGTCCCACAAGCCGATCGTTGAGCGGAGATACCTGGTCAATATCATGTTTCAGAAGCGTAGAGATGTCGTACAGGCATTCCTCCAGGTCCACGGCTGCTCGACGGCTGGTGACGTTTTCTCGAAGTACGCCCGTCATTGCGGACTGCTGTTCGAACAGAAGCAATGCCGTGATGATACACATCATCGTCAGTATCAGAGTGACGATGGCAGCTGGAATCAGGAATCGAAATCGGATGATCGACATGGAGTGGTTCGGGTACCGTCTGTCGCAGACCTGAGTGTGTTGTTGTCCTTAATCAGGCAAGTTCTCTGACGTGTGACGTTAAGGATAGAGCAAACAGTTGCTTCGACGCTGTAGAAATGTCTCAAGTTCCTGCTGCCACGAGTCCACAATTTCGTGTGCCGGCTTTCCTGCCAGTACCGCGTCACGCACCAGCACGCTGCTGAGCAGACGATTCATGTTCTTTGTTTCCCACTGGTCGGGATGCAGTTTTCGCAGGCTGCACATGAGCTGGAGTCCAAGTCGCACAGGCTCAACAACGCTTCGATCGGTGATCAGGATATTGATGCCTCCACAGGACTCATTCGCGAACTTTGACGACGATGGTGTGAAGCGAGTTGGCACGAAGCGAAGTCCCGGCAAACCAGCGGAATTCATTTCCGCCGCCAGTTCTCGTTCCGTGATCCATGGTGCACCCAATACCTCAAACGGTGTGTCAGTGCCTCGCCCGACTGAGACATTGGTCATCTCCAGCAGGCCAACTCCCGGATACAGAACGGCCTCATTCAGATTCCGCATGTTGGGCGATGGATTCGTCCAGCTGAGTCCGGTTTCGTCGAACATCTGTGAACGCTGCCAGCCTTCGACTTTTACAACCTGAAGATCCAGAGATTTCAGTTCGGGCATCTCACGAACAAACAGCGTGGCAAGTTCGCCAGCCGTCATTCCATGGCGAACCGGCAATGTGTGGTAACCGACGAACGACTGATCTCCGTCATTCAAAATGGGCCCCGCGACTTCTGTTCCCCCGATCGGGTTGACTCGATCCAGCACCACGAATCGAATGTTGCTTGCCGCAGCAGCCTTCATGGCATTACCCATGGTCGACACATAGGTGTAGAACCGACAGCCAATGTCCTGTATGTCGAAGACCAGAGTATCCACACCGGCGAGGCTTTCTTTGGACGGTGTCCGAGTTTCTCCGTACAGGCTGAAGACCTTTAGCCCGGTTGTTTGATCCTGCTGATCTCCAATCTTTGGAATGTCGAGCTTCCCTTCGAGCCCGTGTTCCGGACTAAACAAGGCCGCCAGTTTGACTCCCTCTGCTTCGTGCAACAGTCGAATCGTGCTGACGCCGTCGCGGCTCAGGCCTGTCTGATTTGTAATAAGGCCGATCGTCCTGCCCTTCAGAGTTTCAAACTTACTGTCACGCAGGACATCGATTCCGTTGCGAACATCCGCTGTGCGACGATTCACGACAATCGATCCATCACGCAGGGCGGCTCCGGCGATCGTTGCGACTCGACCAATCAGCGGATTCACCAGTCCCTTCCCATCCGGATGAACGCGATTGCTAAGGAACAGAACGAACATATTCTCGACCGGATCAATCCAGATGCCCGTGCCCGTGAACCCACCATGACCAAAGGCGGCGGACGACATCAGATCTCCCCGGTTCGACGAATAACCAGTGCGGGCGTCCCATCCGAGCGCTCGTCGGCCTCGAGGGACATCGACCGCTGTCGTCATCAGCTTCCAGGTGGCTGCGTCAAGAATTGTCGTGTCGCCAAGTTTGCCCTGGTTCAGCATCATCACTGCGTAGCGGGAGAGATCGTCGGCGGTGGAAAACAGTCCCGCATGTCCCGCGACACCACCCAATGCCCAGGCGCGAGGATCATGGACTTCTCCCTGCATCCATCGATTTTCCCGCTGTTCCGTGACGGCCGCTCGAGCACGAAGTGGATCGCCAGGCAGGTAACCAGTTTCCTTCATCGCCAGTGGCGAATAGATATGATCGCGCGAGAACTCGTGAACAGACTGGCCGCTGACCTTTCGGACGATCTCACCCAGCACGATAAAGCCGACATCGCTGTAGGTGAATTCGGATCCCGGCGTTGAGGATGGCTTCAGCTCGCAGATCTTTGCAAGCGACTCTTCCGGCGTGCCTTCGTAGTCTTTGATAGAATTGTCCGCGATCAATCCGCCCGTGTGCGTCAGCAGCTGTCGAACGGTGATCACTTCCTTGCCGTTCTTTCCAAACTCCGGCCAGTAGGTTGCGGCAGTCGCTTCAGGGTCGATCTTCTTCTGGCCAATCAGAACCATCACACTCGTCGCGGTCGCAATGGGCTTAGTCAGCGAGGCCAGGTCAAAGACCGTGTCGATTGTCATCGGCACCTTGTCCGGAACAGTCTGACGAAAGCCAAACGCCTTCCGATAGACAATTCCTTCGCGCCGCCCCACGACAACGACACATCCCGGCATCTTTGCGGTGTCGATCCCTTCACGCACGATCTCATCGATCAAACTCAACCGCGCGGAATCGAAGCCCAGATCCGCCGGAGTGCGTTCCGGGATTCCCGTTGGTATCTCCTGCGCTGGAAGCAGCAGTGGGAAGCAGAAAAACGCGGCCAGAGCAATCAATCGTACGTTCACGCGCGCAGACTCCCGTCGCCAAGATCACGTCTGCAGAGATCGCAGACATTGCAACCTCCTATTCGCCAAACGCAGGAGGTTGTTCACGACGTGTTATTGACGCTCCAGCCCGCCAGGTCCAGTGTAGAACGATTGTCCCCAATCGTTACCAATCAAGAGTAAACCGATTGTCTTCAATCGTTCCCGGCACTCCGCGACTTTCTTCGCTACGCCCACCACAAAGCCTCGCGCGAGTCTCCTCAGTATTCCGTTCCATCCCGGTCGAAAATTTGAACGGCAGGTAGAGTCTTCTTCAATGCCATGTGGTCCTTCTCATCCAGGCTAAATTTCCGCACGATCAAGTATCGGAGGTCCTTCAGCCGAACAATCTGCTTCGCAGTTTCTGTGTCCAGAATCCCCGCATAATCGATCACCTGCAGTTCAGGGTGTTCGTCAATCATCCCCAGGAGATCGATCCGCTGGTCGCTGTTTGCTGCCAGTGCAGGCTGTCCGTCTTCCCGTGAATACACTCGCGCGTGGTACGCATGTCCGTGCGGATCAAACAGCACCGTCGTTCTTCCACCGCCTTTGTGCTGGACGTTGAATGGGTCGTCTCTGGCCTGCAGCCATTGCTCCGTCCATGCCGTGTTCTGCTGAGTTTCGAAGATTGTCTTTGACGGCGTCGTGAACTCCTCGGCGACCTTCGGAGGGGCGTTGATCAGCTGCTGAAGAATCTGCTGATCTGTTTCGCTGTGAAATCGGCGAACGGCGCCGTCTCCCAAACAGAACTGTGCAGTGCCATCGTCATTTGCGGTGCCATAGTTGCCGAGAGCAGTACCAAGAGGAAGCTCAATGGCTCGCCAGTTCAGAGGATAGCCCCATGGCTGAAATCGGCCGTTGATTTCTCCAGCCAGCCACGAATGTTCAAGCCCGCTGGTCATGTCCCTTTTCGATACAGAATTCTGACGGTGCAAGACCGCTGGATTGCCAGGGTAGTGAGTCAGTCCACGTCCCTGGCTGTCGTACGAGACATCGAATTCGGGATTAAGCCAGGCTGGCATCTTTGTGCGAAACAATCCCTCGTTAACAGGATGATCCCACGGAAGGTGATGGTTCACCTCGGAATACAAACTGCTCGCTTCCATATAAGGATGAATTCGAAAGCACCATCCATGAATCGGCGTTCCGTCAGCAGCGAACGTACCGCCAATGGGGAAGGAATCATAGACATCGTGGTAATTGTGCAGCGCGAGTCCGATCTGCTTCAGGTTGTTCTTTGATTGAATCCGTCTCGCCTGCTGACGCGATTCCAGGATCTGTGGAATCAAAACCGACACCAGAACCGCGATGCACAGGACCGTGACAGCGATGCTGATCCACGAACCGGGTGACTTATTGGTCGGAGTTGTTGTCTCTGAAGCGTCGTTCGACATGTCTGGCTCCTGAAGCGTGTCTCTTCAAAGAGTCATAGCCCGCCCGGATTTGTCTGCTCAAAGAACTCGCTGGAATTCAAGGCCCGAACCCTGAACCCCGAACCCCGAACCCTGAAAACTGAAAACTGAAAACTGAACCCTGAAAACTCACTTCGCCAGCCACAGATAACACACAGCGGCAAGAAGGATGCGGTAGTAGCCGAACGGTGTCAGTCCGAAGCGACTGAGCGAGGTCACCATGAAGCGAACACTGACGATCGCCGCGACGAATGCGGTGACCAGTGCAATGGCCGGAGTCGCGAGGCCATAGCTGTCGATCATCTCTGACCCGTGCTTCAATCCTTCATATCCTGTAGCCGCGGACAGTGTGACCAGTCCCAGCAGGAAACTGAATTCCACTGCGGCCATCATCCGAAGCCCCGCGAGTTGACAGCCCAGAATCGTGGACAGGCTGCGACTGAAACCCGGCCAGAAGGCGAGACACTGAAACAGTCCGACGATCAGTGCCTCAATCGGAGTCATCGCGGTCAGTTCGCGACCTGCGTTTGGATCGACCGGCTTTCTTCGAAGTGACTGTGCCAGAATGATCACACCGCCTGTCAGCAACGCCAGACACACGGACGTCAGACTGAAAAAGTTCTGCTTGATCCACTTGTTGAACAACAGTCCGATCACCGCGGCCGGCAGGAAGGCGACAAGCAGATTGATCAACAGTCGAAGGCCGTCCGGATCTTTGCCAAGCATTCCTCGGATCACCTGCCGAATGCGTCCTGCATACAGCAACAGGACCGCCAGAATCGCGCCGCTCTGAATGCAGATGGCCAGAGATTCTGCGGCCGCCTTCTGACGTTCGTTGCCATCCATTCCCAGCAGGTGCTCGGCGATCAGCAAATGTCCTGTCGAACTGACCGGAAGGTACTCGGTGGCACCTTCGACCAGTCCCAAAACAATCGCCTGGAACACCGTCAGTGTTGGCGGAGGCGCCGTGTCCTTCGAAGCAGGCTGTTCATCGGCGAGCACAGAGCTGCTGAGACAACAGAGCAGAGCCATCAGACACAAAGTGCGCTTCATCACATTCCGCTTCCTGCGGCATCGTTCAGGCGGCCAATCCCGGAGAGCTGTTCGTCGATGTTCTTTTGAATCAGTTTGACGAAGTCTCCGTCCATCAGTGAATCTGAAAGCACACCGGGGCGAACCTCCTGAGCACGATCGAGTTCACTGGCAAGCCGCTGCATCCATTCCGGAGGTTCAATGCCGGAACCGATTCGACCCGCCATGAAGTCAGCGATTTCCGTACGCAACGTCTGGAAGTTCGCTTCCGCCTGTGACTGAGAAACGCCACCGACGCCCGGACAGGACATCGGAACCAGCGCGGCCATTCGATTCTGTGCCAGCGCACCGACCACACGTTCGCTCACATGATCATGCAATGCCGGCAGTCGAACACCGTATTCGCCTTCCAGCAGAACGAGTTCATCCACGAAGGCTTCGGCCGTGCTGCGTGATTCATCAGCGACATAATCCTGAACAGCAGCGGCGAGATCCAGTTCGCCTTTGCGTGCCATCGTTTCGTGAGCAACCTGCCATGGAATCGTATTCCATTCGAATCGGTCGTAGAGAGCTTCGATACGAAGGAAGTCGAGCAGACAGAACAGGCGATTGCCGTAATCCGAATGAGTCGTCGTCGTGTTGTATTCAAGGAACCGATCGAAGTTGTCCACGACACACTCATAGACAAACTCGGCCAGCTCCACCGCATCTTCCCGGTCCAGGACGCCTTCTTCCATGTCATCCAGAATCTTGACATTCTGAGTCAGTGCGATGGTTTCGGAAAGCTCCTTAAACAGCGATTCAGCACCATGGTGCAGAATCGCGCGAGCATTCCCCAGAGTCAGCATGCGAGTATGGAACAGGTCCTCGCCGTACGATTCAATGAACTCGCGAACGTCTTGTGCGAAGTCGTTGTCGTGCAGATCTTCCACAACGGACAAACGCATCGAACCACTGTGACGAGTCCACAGATCGGAATACGCATCCAGCAAACGCTGAACTCGCTTGAAGATGTTCTTCACTCGCTGAGGACCGTCGGACTTCCAGCGGCTTGCCGACTGCAAAATGGCCTCAACAGAACTGCTGAGCCCGATGCGAAACAGCCGGTCGAATTCTGTCACGGCCTGACCCGCAGGACGAATGGTACGCTCCATCTGCAGCGCCGTCTGAAGCAGTTCATACGTCTCCACCAGCAGGCCAAGTCGCGGTAGCTGACTGAGCAGAACGCGAATGACCGACTGAAGCGTTCGAGCTTTCAGGATCGCCGCAGGCTGTCCGCCATTTTCAAACGGAACATACAGCAACGGCCGCTTTCGGAGTTCACGACACAACTGCGGAAAACACTTTCGCGCTGCCTCAGGATCGCGCGCGAAGACCGCGGTGAACATCCTGGAGACTTGCTTGTCGAGCGATGCGGTTTCCTTGTTGCCTTCCGGATCTTCTGCGATCACCGCGCCGATCAGACGTTCGGCCATCAGAAACTCGACCGTCGTCGAGAGTGCGTTCTGCATCAAAAGGAACCGACACTGCATTTGAATGTCGTATTCAATGTTCCCTTCCAGCCCGGAACTCATCACCGAGATTTCATAATCACGAACTTCGCGCACCAGCTCACCGAGCCCATGCAAACGGCCGCGGATTGCTGTCAGCCAGTCGCGAAGATTCTCTTTCTGGTCTTCAGCGGCCTCCGCCCCTGCGGTCGATCGCGAAACCCAGACGGCAGCGATACCCCACAGCGAACCCACCGAGTGCAGGAACTTCAGGCGAGGTTCGATCTGGCGATACAGAACTTCAAACTCAGTCGTACCCGGCGCAGAAGCACCGTCCATGGTGTCGGACGCGTTGCCGTCATCGGTCGAGTCTCGGTAAGTGACTTCGTCCCATGCGGCTTCCAGGATGTTCTGTTCCGAATCGTCGTCATCGAACAGGTGTTCCAGGTCCAGATCATCCTTGGCGTTCTTTTGACCCTTGCCGCCTTTGCCACCTTTCTTCCGCTGAGCCACAAACTCACTCAAACCTGGCACGTCCCAGAACTCGCCGGCGTTGGCTTCCATGAAAGCAAAAAAGCGACGAAGGCTGTTCCATCTCTGTGTCGGATCGGATTGCTCGCAGATACACGTGAGAAGTCGATGCAGCAGCCGGTGAATCGAGTGCGGTCCATTCTCCAGCGGCACGGAATCCGCGCGGCTGAGCCACTGCATCAGCAGCCCCATGGCCGCAACGTGGTCCTTACGCTCCAGCAGTGCGGAGACGACCTGAGCAAAGCTGCTGGTCGCATTGAAGTCTTCAACGTGCTGACGCCAGAACGAAATGTCGCCTGCTGCTTCACCGGCTTCTCGCCAGTCTGCAAGCACTCGCGCAACCTGCACAGCTGCATCAACCGACTTTGCACCTTCCACATGAGTCAGGTCGTTGACTGTGGTTGTCGCGTAAGCATCCCACTCTTCGGCAAGATTTCGAAAGTCCTGCAGCACTGAGCTGTGAATGTCATTTCGTCCTGTCGCCGCCGCTTCACTCATCGTCAGCGAACACACATCAAAGATCTGTCCCATGATGTCGAGCAGAACTTCGACGCGCGAATCGGGAATGGAATCTTCCCGAGTAAAGAACAGCGGGAACAGGCCCTGAAATCCCAGGATGTTCCAGGGATCAACGAGACCACCGCAGTGGACTCCGCGATGAAGCAGATCCATGACCTCGGAGATCAGCCTTCGCGCCGTGTCGAGTTCACCCGATCGGACAACTCGCGGTACCATCACGACTCTCGCCTGAATCTCCGACTCGAAGCGAGCCGACAGGCAGGGAATCACTGACGCTTCCTCGCGACTGGCTTTCTCAAAGCCCATGCGAGCAAACATCCAGGAAAGATGACGATGCTGAACCTGATCCGCACCGTACTTGGCGAGGTACATGTTCAGTTCATGACGCACGTGACCAAACGGCTGACGTGCTTCGGCTGCCAGCTTCTTCAATCGCTTTGCGCGATCACCTTTTGCGGTGTCCAGCAGACGCTGATAGAAGTTGTCACGCTGGCGAGCAACCACGGGCAGCAGTGAAGTGAGCGACACGCTGGAATCATACGTCTGAGGACCCGAGCCGGCGATCGCGGACGCCATCAGGATCGTTCCGGCCAGAACCGCAGATGCGTCGTACAGTCGCTCCGGATCGGAACCATTGCCTTCCGAACGCACCCAGTCCATCAGCGAATCCAGAATCAGCCGGCGAATCACGAACCGGCGATAAAATCCCTTCGTGTCAATTTCTTCGGGATCCCATTCGCCAAACACATAGTTCGTTCGCTTGTTGACGGGATGAAGATGGTCGTGTGACCGCACATCCAGCGCCAGTTCAGAGAGACGATCGAGTGAAAAATGGGAGCATGCGACAAGATCGTCCGGCAACGACTTCATAAACGCGATTGTTGCCGTGATGATCTCCGCAAAAGGTCCGTTCGCCGCACCGACATCCGCGAAGTACAACGGCACCGGACAGAACCGTTCGTGATCATAGACCTCGCTGCGACGCCCGTTTTCCAGAACCGCCACAGGTCGATAGCCGACGAAGTGGTTCAGTCGTTTGAGTGCCTGCGTGATCTGCACTTCCTGAGAGGCTGAACCAAATTCTGCCCGAACCGCGAGTGCCGTTTCGAACATCTTCGCCAGCAGAAACGGAGTGAAGAGATCTTCAAGCTGAAGATGTCCCAGCAAATCCGAATGATGCTGCCGATAAGCCGGAAGCAGCCGATCGAGCGTCAATGTGATGACCGCAGCAGCCTGAGCCGGATCAGCGCAGGCCACATCACCCGCTTCGGAAAGTCGCTGAAGCTGGTTCAGAAGATAGTCTCGTAGTGCGTCGGGGCCAGCTGCAATGGATGGATCCAGAAACAGCTGATTCAAACAGACTCGAAACCGCGTGCCTGGTGATCCCTGGGAGAAGTTCAAATATCCCAGGAGATCACGAAGCAGTTCGTTATCAACGGGCATATTCAACATTCCGAGTTTCGCGCAGGACGGTCACTTTGATTTCGCCAGGATAGGTCAGCGTCTGTTCGATCGCGTGAGCAATATCCCGGCTCATTCTTGCGGCCTGTCGATCGTTGACTCGTGCAGAATCCACAATGATGCGGATCTCCCGTCCAGCCTGAACGGCGAACGCGTGATCAACACCCGGGAAGCCGCACGCAAGTGCTTCCAGTTCTTCCAGTCGACGAACGTACT
>JAEUII010000098.1 GCA_016795145.1 Planctomycetaceae bacterium | reverse complement strand
TCCGCCCTGAGCCACAGGCTGGCCCAGTTTGGTGATGGCCGCTGCCAGACTCACAGTGTACGTTCCGCCCAGCGGATTTGTCACGGTGATTCCGGTCGTGGTTTCCAGCCCGCTGTTATCCGTCAGGTCCGCATCATACAGCGTCTGGGTCGTCAGACCCTGAGTTCCGGCCACTCCGCCAAAGCCCGTATTGATGCTTTTCCATTCCACGAGTGATCTCTGGCCGTACGTATGTCGTATGATGCTTGCAGGCCGGTGAAGAATCGCAGGTTCGTCACTCAGAGAGTGACGCCTACTTTGCTGCGGCGAGAACACGAACCACATCGACCTGTTGATGTTACAGGGCCATGACTTCTGGGAGCCGTCCGTCTGCTGAAAGTCTGGCTGGACCAGTACCGTCATGACCTCGGCTCGCCCACGCAATCGGCAACACCCCGCCCATCGCAGGACAAGTAGATCCCTTCGCTGCGATTCGAAGGCCCGAAACACTGAAACCGCTGACAACGGTGCGCCGCGTGCGGAACGCCGCATGCGGAAGATCACAACACATGCAAACTACGATGCCAGCACCGCCACCACCGAAGGAGTCGATCACAATTCGGCCATCCAACCAAATCACCTCTCCAAAATTCCTAACAACTCGGCCAATCACCGAAAATAAGGCCCAAATCTCAACACTCGCAATTCGGCCAAAACTACGACATCAATTCGGCCCGTAACACGAAACGCCATGCGTGCGAACTCCGAACGCGTGTGGCCGCATTCCGAGTCACTTCAAAACTCAATCCGACCCGCCAGCTCGAAACAGCGACAGACTGCTGTGCCCCGACGGCCCAAAACACTGAAACCGCTGGCAACACTGCGCCGCGTGCGGAAGATCACAGCCCATGCAAACTGCGATGACAGCACCGCCACCACCGAAGGATTCGATCACAATTCGACCACCAACCCAAATCCCCCCTCCGGAATTCTCCACAACTCGGCCAACGGGCTTGGAAAACGCTCAAAACCCTACACTCTTAATTCGGCCGAAACTACGACATCAGTTCGGCCCGTAACAGCCAAATCGTTACCACGCCGCCACTCGCAGCGGTCAGATGTGCTGAATGGCAGCACTTCACGTTGTTACTGCGGCTCTTTGGGGAGCAACGTCCCCATTACAACAATCTTCAACTGCGCCCCATTAGAATAGTGGACTGGACCATTTAAAGATTCCAGAAGATTCCTAGCAGAATCACGGCCAGTGATTATCTGCAGGTGCTGGATATCCAGGCGTTCCAGCCAAGTCAAAAGCTGGTGATCGATTTTCAATTCGGGCACTTCAATTGTTAAGCGATTGATTTTCTTCTTGCAATGTTCTGCCAGTTCACGCAAAAACAAACGACTCCACGAATGAGACAGCAATGAGAATTCTTCCACTTCTTCCGTCGAACTTGTGGCGATAGCCTCCGCGACGGGAACCCCATACGAAGGTGCAGTCACTAAGATTCGTCTTAGACTCAAACCTGCGAAACTGCCAAGCGAAAAGCCCATGCTCTGCCAATCGCTTTGATGAACCGACAGTGGTTCAATATGCAAACAAAGATCTGGGACTTTCGCTGTGGAATTCGGGATAACGAAGAGCCTGCAACCATAGGCCGATATTCGTGAATCTGTGCTCCGAATCCGCAGCATCAATTCATATCTCTCAGCCTCACTGTCCTGACCAAAACTCGCTGCCGGTATTGCAGTCGCAAATGCCCCTAGCGACATGTTAAAGTATTCTCTACGTGACGGTTTCTTTTTCACGACGTATCTCCCGTCTTGACAAAGTTCAGGGTACTTCACATCGACGACTACTTGCCTTGGTTCAAAGTGGCCATCTTAACCCTAAGTATCTCTATGTCGCCGGAGCCGACAGACTTAGCTCCCTCCGGCATGTTGCATTCACAGTCCCGATCCCAATCACCGTCAATCTTACTCTCGTGCACGAGACTCAGAACCCGCGAGGAAATCTTCGATCCCTCTGTACCATATCGGAACTCCCAGTTTCGCCAAATCTCGACGTCAAGATAGGGGCGCGTCATCGGAATGATCGAATACTCCTTGTCTTTGCAAATCAAGCATCCCAAATTCTCTGATGTTTCGGTCTTGTGGTAGATGATCACCTTGTAATCAAACTTAACCTCCACATCAGCACCAATGGTTCCGATAATTGGAAGATCGACTGACGCCTTTGAATAGCCACCCGTTAGCCCTGACTGAGCCCAATCGCCAACCGTAATGCCACACTTCTCCTTTATGCCTAGGATCGTAATCTTTGGAGGCTTATTCGAGCCGGGGAGTTGATTTGCCAAAGGCACCCAGTCACTGGCCTTGACAGCGGTATCCTCCCATTCAAGTAGCTCATCCGAAGTACCGGACGGGTCCAACCCTTGGCTTGCGAAGTAACCCGCATAGAGGCTCAGTCCGTCTACATACTTCAATGGATCTCTGTTACAAAAGCGTCCCGTTTCCGCAACGTAAAACCGCATTCGACAATACAAGTGGCGAGACTCGCTATCGTGAAGTCGACCAGTAAATCCGACACTCATTTCCATGGAATTGGGTGAAAGTGTTTCTCTAACTTCTCCATGTACGTTGTAGTAGTATGATGACGAAAGCTGTCCAGACGAATCGGACGTCTGGTACACAGAATATTGCCTGTTCTGAGACAGCCAGTACCTGACTTCTGCCGCCGCCGTGGCATCGACGTAGTTGAGCACTTCATCGATGTAGGTTCCATAGGCATACTTGCGGTCACAGTCTGTCGTGGCATTTCCGGGTGTGTATTCACAGGTGACCTGCTGCCCGGCCTGCACAAAGACGGTGGTCTGCGTGCCACCGGTTTCCGCCACATTCTTGGCCACCCGTCTGCCGATAGCATCATATTCATAGGTGGCATTCTTGAGATCCGTGACGCCATTGGCCGCAAAGCTCTGCAGCATGTTGTCGAAATCCCAGGTCATACCGCAGCCGCGGTCGTCGGTCGTCATGTTGCCTTTGGTGTCGTAGGTCAGCGTCCGCGGACTGTTCGTCACCTGGGCGCCCGCCATCGTCAGCAGTTCATGCGCGGGACCATGCGTCCTCGTCTGCACAGCCCCATTGATGGTCGTGGTGTTCCAGTCATGCACGGGGCTCAGGGTCCAGCTCTGGCTGTCGCCGTTGGTTCTCGACCAGTTCACCAACCGGTCTTCATCGTCATAGCCGCTGGTGCCGGTGCTCCACGAGTACGGAGCCATCACACCACTGCGGGTTTCACTGGTCGGATTCTTGTTGGCATCATACGTGTACGTCAGCGTTTCCACGGTCGGCGTGGCGATGCTCTGGATCTGATTGTCCGCCAGGTAGCTGCGGGTGGTCGTCAGCCCGTTGCCGAGATTCCGTTGCGTCTCCCGGCCACCGGCATCATACGTAAAGGTCGCGACCGACGATGCCGTGCCCCCGTTCGGGGTGTAGTTCACGGACTGCAGCTGACCGCGATTCGTGTAGGCCCGATCCACCAGTGAGCCGTCCGGATACACGAGTCTGGTTGTCTGACCGAGGACGTTCTTCACATAGCCCACGGTGTAGGTCTGACCGTGCGTGGTCAGCGTTTCCTGAGTCTGCTGACCGCGATCGTCATACGCAAAGGTGATCGTGTTGTTGTAGCGGCCTTTGACGCCGGACAGCATTCTGCCCGCTCGGTCATACGTAAACGTGTCGGTGTTCGTCTGACCGGCCAAGGGTCCACTGGCATGACCGACGTAGCCGCGGGTCAGCAGCCGTCCGGACATATCGAAGTTGTAGCTCGTGACATCCCCCTGCTGGTCCTGCTTACTCGTTCTGCGTCCGAGGGCATCGTATCCAAAGGTGATGATGCCATAGCCTGTCTGACCAATCGTCGCTCCCGCCACATGATCCGGGTACTGTTCCGTGATTCTTTGTCCGGCATCATTGTAGCCATAGCTGGTGATCTGGTTTTCGGCATCTTTGAGGCTCAGCAGATTGCCGGCGGCGTCATATTCCCATTCTGTGGGGTACGTCAGACGATCGGTTTCCTTCCGCCGTCTTCCCCGGGCATCATACACAGAGTGCGTGACTTTGTTCTTGGCATCGGTGGTCGTGATCTGCTGACCGGATTTGTCATACCCCGTCTGCGTCACACAGCCCACGGTGTCCGTACACTGGGTGCGTCTGCCGAGTGCATCATACACGCAGTCCTGACCGACGTTGTTGGGGTCACGGCTGACGATGGCGTTGCCACCGGCATCATACTGCACGCTGCTGATGTTGCCTGCCTGATCCACACTCTGCACGGTCTGCCCCAGGCCATTGCTGCGGCTCTTTGTCGTGTTGCCGAGTGCATCCACTGACAGACTGGTCAGATAGATCTGGCTGTTGATGGTTTCCGTAATGTCCGGGACCTGGCAGCTCCAGGTCAGCAGGGCCCCGGGAGTATTCGGCGACACGGCATCATGCGGATGCAAAATCCCCGACATCAGC
>JAEUII010000127.1 GCA_016795145.1 Planctomycetaceae bacterium | reverse complement strand
GCTGTCGGCAGCACAAACCTCGACTTCCAGGACGCCTGCGACAACAGCTGCGACATCAACTGCGACAGCCCAGCCCGAGGCGAAAAGTAGCAAGGGGCGAGGCCCCTTGACCTGCGGAGCCTACCGGCTCGAAGGCAAGATGCCGCTCACGTTGTTCGCTCGCCGAAAGAAACATCGGGTGAAGCAAAGCTGAAAGCGGAGAGCGGAGAGCGGAAAGCCGAAGGGCAACGCTGATCGCCAACTGAACTCTGAAGACTCAATTCTGAACGCTGAAACCTGAACACTGAACACTGAACACTGAACACCGACAACTGCCAACTGAAACCTGAACACTCAAAACCCGGAGACTCTTATGAACCTGCTCATCGCACTGAAGAATGACAACAACGGCTTCGTCGTATCGGCGGAACTGGTACTGATCGGCACCATCACCGTCCTTGGCATGATCGTTGGACTGACAGAACTGTCCTACGGCGTCAACGAAGAACTCGAAGACATGGGCTCGGCTTTCGGAGCCATGAACCAGACCTACTACTTTACTCTGGGCAGCGGCCAGAAAGGTGAAGTTGTCGGCAGCACGTATCTCGACTTCGCTGACGAATGCGATAACAGCTGCGACATCACCTGCAACAGCCCGGCTCGCGGTGAAAAGGGCAACTCCAACAGCGGTTACGGTTACTAATGTAGCCCGTCACTTCTGACGAAGGTGCTCGCGTCGGAGACACGAGCCACATAGACTCACGGGGGCTCCGGCATTCGCCGCCCCCCGAGATGAGTCTTTTTTTTGTTGATAGTGCCGCTCGGCAAGCGACACCTACTTTTAACCCCTCATCTCGTTCAGAATCCGCACCGCATCATTCGCCGCCAGCTCGGGCAACAGCGCGGTCGAGGCAATGCCGGACACCACTTTTGTGATGTTGTGATCGACCTGATCTTTCTTTCCCCACACACTCCCGTCGGCCACAGTCATGTAGATCGACAGCGTATGGTGACCGCTTCCTGGCCGTTCACCAATCACATGCAGCAGCGAGTACCGGCCTTCGCGGCCACCAAAGAGCTGCTCACCAATCCGATATCCAGCCCGCACTCGGCCACCGTGGACCATCAGCGGCGTCGAGCTGACTCGACATCCTGCCGCATCCAGCTTTGCACGCAGTGCTGTCAGCAGTGATGCCAGTTGATCCCCTTCGGTGACCGCTGTGGCATTGAGTCCATCGGAAATCACAATCTGAGTATCAAACTGCTCCTGCATCTGTTCACGCAACTCCCTGACCGCACGCTGTGAATCGTCGGAGAGATGTTCACCGCTGACCGGATGCAGGATGTAATCTGTTCGATCAACGGAACGTGACTTCAGCAACAGACTTTCGGGAATAGTTCCGGCAAACTCTGGCGTCAGTTCCTTCCAGATACACTCGCGAGCATCTTCGTAGATGCGATGAATCTCCTGCGACAGCTTCGCATTCAATTCCGAAGGTTTCTGTCCATAGCCTTCGGCAATGAAAACTCCCCGCGCCCGAATCTCTTCCAGCCGCTGTCGTCCATCCTCTCGAATCTGTTCGTCCGTGCGAGCATCGCCTTTGCGGCGGCAGTACTGCTGGTAGACCCAGAGAGGATCGCCGAACCGCGACGTCGGTTTTCCATCCGGACCAATGACACCCAGCGTCTGGAAGAACTGCCACATCTGATCACTGACACGATAGCCGAACTTCTCTCGAATATGCACATGGTCCTGATACCCTGTGGTCAGGTAACCCAGCATGGGATCAATGCGAGTCGGCAGCGCCATGAGATAGGCGGGATTGGCCGGCATGATCTGGTCGATGCACCAGCCAAGATCATCCAGCGATACATCCATATGCAGCGTCGAACAGACATCCAGACCCAGCGTGAGTCCGTGCAGCTTGCCCATCGCAATGTCTTCCAGGCAACAACGAACAAGCTGCTCCTTTGTTCGAAACACTTCCGGTCCGATGAAGCCTGCCACATCATTCAGATGCACCCACGGGCTCCGCGACGTCCCGGTCCTCTTCAGAGAATTCTCCACCACGCGTGTCAGCGCCCGCGCGAATCCGTACTTGCGAGATTCAAACACGACCATGTCCGTGCCATAGCCGTGTCCGTTCGTGAAGTCCGCTCCCTGTCCGGTTTCGAAGTACAGACCATACTTGCCCGTTCGAGACTCAGCGTGATCCTTCATCTTTTGCACGGAGATATCAAACGTGCGATTCGCTCCGTCGTTCCCTGCGATGCTCTGAAACCAGAACGCCGTTGATCCCGGATAGAGCTTTTCAACTTCGGCCTGAACATCAACATGTGCCAGCACACAGTGAGGCATGACATCTGTCAGACCAAATGTCTGAAGAACATCCTGCAGCGTCTTCTCCACCGACGCGACAGACTCGGGATCGCTTGAGACAGGATTTGTGC
>JAEUII010000082.1 GCA_016795145.1 Planctomycetaceae bacterium | reverse complement strand
ACGCTCCGGTGCGTTCGGATCGTAGAAGTCGTTCAGGAACGCAGCCGCAATCGTGTGTTCCCCCTGAGTCAACTCGACCGTGTGCTCATACCACTTAGGATTTCGAAATCCGGAAACCTCGAAGTCCTTCACCTGCTGCCCGTCGATCTGAAGCCCCATCTTCGCCTGCTCATCCCCCGCCTGAGTCGCGCCGGCTTCGATGCGAATGGCATACTTCCCATTGGCTACCGCGTTGTATTTTACGCTCAATGTTCCGTTGGTCGCGAGGACGGCGAACCTCTCCTGCGTACTGATGTCGCCAAGTGATGAGACAAACTGGCCCGAGTCAAATTTCTGGTTCACACCTTTTGAAAAGTCACGCGTATCAATCACCGCTGAAGCAACTTCTTCCGCGGCGTCGAGGTACTTCTCCATCAGCAACGGCGGAACACTCAGAACGTCGCCGATGTTGTCAAACCCTTCACCAACGTCATCCTGAGGAAACTTGTCGGCCGGTGTAATGCTCAGACCAAACAGGTCTCGAATGGTGTTGTTGTATTCGGCACGATTCAGCCGATGCAGCGTCGATCGGCCAACATGATGAATCAGGTTGCAGTCGAAGTTGAAGAGTTCGTCATACAGGATTTCAGCAACGTGTTCACGATCGGCTTCTTCCGGTTTTGGGTCGTGCCCTGACGGCGGCATCGCACCGGCGTTGATCATTCGGTAGACGCGTTCCCACTTCTTTCGGTTCTTCAACAGCTCATCGGCAGACTTCAGGTCGTGGACAGCAACTCCGCCTTCCTGAGCGTCCTTGCCATGACACTCGACGCAGTACTTTGTCATGTACGGAATGAGTTTGTCGTCGACCGTCTTTTGTCGTTCGAGATCCCTCTGTTGTTTCGCGGACAGAGCCGGTGCAGACGTGAGTTGTGGCTGAGCCAGCTTTGCAAGATTGGTCTCGGACGCAGGAGCCGCCTGAGCTGCCACCGGATTCGCGGACGCAGCTGCATTCGAAACATCGGCAGTCGTAGCTTCCGGTGCTTCTCCTCGACCGATCAGGAACCAGTAGCTTCCTCCGCCAATCACCACGAAAACGACAGTGGCAATCGCAATCATGGCCGGCGAGACTGATCGGCTCTTTGCTGTCTCTTCCAAAACCTTGCGAGTCCGGGCATTTCGCACGGCAGCGCGGTCTGAGGATTCGGATGTCGCGGAGCGGGACTTTCGCACAGATGATTGTTTGAGCTCTGCAACTGGGGCAGTGGATCGCTCCGAAGCATGCGCTCGCTCAGTACGTTCCCGCGATGCTCGTTGCGGCGATGTTGGTTCGGCTGGCTGTGGAGACGGTGTTTCTGGCAGACCGGCGGACGCCTCCAGCCGAACTGGCTTACCACATTCGGTGTTGGGACAGCGAACAGTTCGGCCAAGAAACTTCTCCTCCACGCGGAATCGAGCCCGGCAGGAGGGACATTGAAAGGCCTGTTTCATGATCAAATACCTGTTCAAGAGCACGACGCCGAAACGGACCGACGAAAAAGGATACGGGAATTTCCGCCCCGGAGTTCTGACCGGCCGTGAAATGACGCTCTATTGTAGTCCACAGTGCCTGGCTGCGAATGGCGAGACACAGACCGGTACTGGACGGAGGGAAGATCGAGGAAGGTAATCAGAGTCTACGGCATACATCGCACGGCTGCCACGGACACTCAACCCGCCTCCACGCCGCCAAACACCCCGTCTCTCGAACGGGAACCCCTAGAACCCGCCCACTCGGCACAAACCCACTTCCAGACAAACCGAGCGTGGCGACGTCAGTCCTGTGAGAAAAACTCCCCCACCGGGTTCACCCCGGTGGAAAACGGCCTCTGCACTACCGCGTCGCAGGTGCCACCGGGTAGCACGTACGAAGTGCGTGCGCCGCAGGCGCCGGAAGCCCAAGGGTGCACGTGGCAAAACCAACGCAGTCACAACGAGATCAACAGTCGGACAAAAAATGAGTGACAAAAAATAATGGCGAGCGGGGCGACGTCAGTCCCCTGATTGCGATTCTGCTCTCCGCGATTCGTCCGCGCAACTAAAGGCGAGCGGCAGGACGTCAGTCCTCCGAGTCGCCGGCACCCAGTGCTCCCAAGGCAAGGCACGCGGACACGTCAGCTTCCCGCTACACCACCCCAGCCCGTCATTCCCGCGCACGCGGGAACCCAGCAACGCGATTCTGAAACCGCAATTGGACGAGAACAAACGCAGATCATCGCAGATAACGCAAAACGGGTTGCATGAAATCGTCCCATGCCGTTCCGTGCCAACGGCCCAACCATCCACCTCTTCCTTCCCCCACCGGGTTCACCCCGGTGGAAAACGGCCTCTGCACTACCGCGTCCCATGCGCACCGGGTAGCACGTACGCGGTGCGTGTGCCGCAGGCGCCGGAAGCCCAAGGGTGCACGTGGCAAAACCAACGCAGTCACAACGAGATCAACCGTCGGACAAAAAATAAGTGACAAAAAAAGGCGAGCGGGGCGACGTCAGTCCCCTGATTGCGTCTCTGCTCTTCGCGATTCCTCCACACCACTGATCGCCAGAAGCCCATCGCTCCGGGGCAAAAAAATGTCGGGCAGAAAAATAAAGGCGAGCGGTAGCGCAACCACGCAACGTTGCGATTTCGCCCCAACGGGGCTCCGACAAGTCAGCCTGGGGCAACGCCCCAGGAATGAACCCAATCACATCCAGAGCCCCAAGCGGGGCGAAACAAACACGCCTCCGATACGCGATTGATATTCGATCGCCACAAAAGAACGCGAAAGCTCAAAAGGAATTTCACAGCGCAGCTGCGCACCGGGTAGCACGTACGAAGTGCGTGTGCCGCAGGCGCCGGAAGCCCAAGTGTGCACACGGCAAAACCAACCCAGTTGCAACGGGTACAAAGTTCTAATCAAAGATGCGTGACAAAAACCAAGGCGAGCGGGGCGACGTCAGTCCCCTGATTGCGTTTCTGCTCTTCGCGATTCGTCCGCGCAACTAAAGGCGAGCGGCAGGACGTCAGTCCTCCGAGTCCCCGGCACCCAGCGCTCCCAAGACAAGGCGAGCGGGATGCGTCAGCCTCCCGGTACACCGCACCAACTCGATCCATCATCCCCGCACATGCGGAAACCCAGCAACGCAATTTTGAAACCGCAGATGAACGCAGATCAACGCAGATAACGCCAACCGAGTTCCCGCAACCCGTCCCATGCCGTTCCACCCAGCCTGGGCCACACGGCGCCACTCGGCTCAGACTTGCGTTTCACCAGAGAAAAACTCCCCCTTCGGGTTCACCCCGATGGAATACGGCCTCTGCCCTACCGCGTGCCCCCAACACCCAACGGGTAGCACGTACGAAGTGCGTGTGCCGCAGGCGCCGGAAGCCCAGGTGTGCACGCCGCAAAACCAACGCAGTCGCAATGAGATCAACGGTCGGACAAAAAATGCGTAACAAAAACCAAGGCGAGCGGGGCGTCGTCAGTCCCCTGATTGCGATTCTGCTCTTTGCGATTCGTCCGCGCAACTAAAGGCGAGCGGCAGGACGTCAGTCCTCCGAGTCCCCGGCACCCAGTGCTCCCAAGGCAAGGCGAGCGGGATGCATCAGCTTCCCGGTACACCGCAACAGCCCGTCATTCCCGCGCACGCGGAAACCAACACAATTTCAAACCGCAGATGAACGCAGATCATCGCAGATAACGCAAACCGAATTCCCTGGAGTCGCATAAACGCCTTCTTCCCTGAATCCCGCAGCTGTCGCAGGAGTTCGATCAGGGACTCCGTGCGAATGACAATCTTGTCAGCACCCTTCTGAGACGTCCATTGAGCATACCGGTCGACCCATCGAGGAAACCACTTTGCATCCCCTTCAGACAACTTCTCTGCCTTCACCGCCACAAGAAACTGTTGAATGGACACAGCAGACCCCCAGAACGAATCAAGTTGACACCCCTAAGACGTGTCGATATCATGATCGCTCGGTACCACAAGTCAATATTGGAATATCCCTGTGGTGCGCGTGATATTGGCGAATGACCCGTACCACGGGTTGTTTGCCGTCCAATATCAGGATATCACGCGCTTTACTGTGTTAATAAAGAGTTCGTCACCAAATCGCAGGGAACTGATCGTCTCAAGAAGGATGCTTTTATGTCCATTGGCAAAGGAATGCTCTGGAGTCTTGCAACCGTCCTGTTGGCGGCCACAGCAGATGCTATTTCGAAACCACTCGATAACCTTGTTGTTTCGGTGCGGGTACTCGACAAGGGCGAGAAGGAAAAACTACACGTAGATCAAACTGTGAAGGTGTCGAAGGACGGACAGTTGAACCTTTTCTCTGGTGGTGAGTTTCCTGGCACTGACGACGAACCAGCTCTTGAGTTTGGAACTCGTATTACTGGAAAACTTGGTAACCTCGAAGGTGAGACCACGTCATTGACGTTGAAGGTTGAGTTTAGTAGCCGGTTCGACAGTGGTGAATCTAAAATACCTGTCGTACGCGGCGAGGTGGTGGCCCTGAGAGCGGACGTAAAACTGGGAGAAACCACTCGCATTTCCTTTGGCAAAAACCGATGGTGCGAACTGCGATTGGTACAGCAGTGAAGTGACGAACAAAACGCTGAACCCGAGTTGCCGATGACGGGTGTTTGAAATAGAAACTTTCTCGCGGCAACCGGGTTAGCGTAGTCGTTCGCCATGACAAAACTGCGGAGGTTGAAGCGATGTCAGAGTTGCTCGATACCGCCTTACTGATCATTCTCGCTCTCGCGACATGCTTTTTCATCTACACCATTGTCACGAGCTACTACTATCAGTGGCTGCTTGGCCGACGGTTAAAGGACGAACTTGGATTCAAGGACGGGGCAGCGTATATCCGGGTCGGTCGACGGATGCACTCCGCCGTGTGCCTAAATGACATAACACCAGACGGCGTCTTCCATCGTGCCGGATTGAGAACGGGCAACGTAGTACCTGAACTTTCTCACACGGACCTTTTTCGGTACCTTCATCGCAATCGTGGAAAGACCATTGACTTGGTTGTCGTCGATGGCGGTCCGGGGCCGCCATTTTATGAACGGCAGCGACGAGCTGTCCGAATTTTGGTCCCGGCACAGAGTAAATAATCGCATTGGCGAACAATAAGATGCAGCCGAGTTGCCGATGGGCTGCGCACACATTGGAAAATCAGTCGCGGCAACCGGCTGATCTTTGTCGTTATTTGGCTGAGGCGATGCACTTTGTGATGCAAAGAGTCGAGACAATCGCCGATCTAAATCAACTTCGTAGACAAACGTTTGCAGTTGTTTTTATCTGGGTGGATTGGGCGATCCACGCCCATCACTCTGCACACACCGCAGAACGTATGATCACGGACTGGAACCTGAAACATCCCAGCATGACTATGGTCTTGTCGCGAATCGATTTGTCCGAGCAATGCGGCGAAATGTGGCACGCTGTTGCGGAGTGGATTAGATCACAGAGCATTTCCGATATCGGGTCATTGATGTACGGGGGCGCTGGTTCCATCATGTGGCTGCGATCTGGTACGATCGTACGCTACGTGGTCAATCCCAACACGGAAACGGTGAGCGACTTGGTGGTACTGATGACTCAGTGCTTCAGTGGTCCAGAACCCTCGAACGCCAAATAACAAAAAAATCCACCCGAGTTGCCGATCGGGCGTTTCCTGGAATCAAAGTCTCTTGGCGGCAACCGGGTGATTTTTGGCGTTCGCTAAGACAATCGCAGGCACCCAGCGCGTCGGATAGAGTCGCAATCCGGCTGACGCTCCATGACCAAGGCCAGCTCGTCTGTTTTGCGGAGCCATGACAGAAGTACGGAATCGCAATTGCGGACCACGGATTTCGCGGATGAACACGGATGAATCGCAGGAATCCCAGGCGGCGTTGATCTGGCACCGCAAGGTCTTTAGGTTCATCGGCAGTCGTATTCAGGTTGGACTTGTCATCGCAAAGTTCGGCTCGTAATCTGATCCCCGTTGAGCGCTTCATTCATTGTGTTGCGATTCAGTGATCTGAACGCAGAGTCGCCAATCGCAAAGAATCGCAAAGCGAACAAAGCCATGCAGCGGAATGGCGGTAGTTCGCG
>JAEUII010000459.1 GCA_016795145.1 Planctomycetaceae bacterium | reverse complement strand
GCCGGGCCGCACGGATGCTTTGCGTCGTCTGACGCGTCATGAATATCGAAACGCCGTTCGTGATTTGCTGGCTGTGGATCTTGATGTCAGTTCCATGCTGCCTGCGGATGAATCGAGTCATGGGTTCGACAATATCACCGTGACGAAGCTCAGCCCGATCCTGCTCAGTCGGTATGTTGCGGCCGCGGAGAAGATCAGTCGCATTGCACTGGGACGGTCTGAACGATCGCCGGGCGGCGAGACGTTTCGCGTTCGTGGCGATGTGACTCAGGATCGGTCTCGTCCTGATGGCCTGCCGCCGGGAACTCGCGGGGGTCTTTCCGTTCAATGGAACTTTCCTCGCACCGGCACTTATCAGGTCCAGGTTCGGCTGATGCGAGACCGAAATGATGAGCTTGAAGGTTTGCGTGGCGAGCATCCGATGGACGTGTTGCTGGATCGTCGCCAGGTGCATCGTTTTGTTCTGAAGCGGCCTCCCCAGGGGCATGACGATCACGAAGTGGATGCTGCGTTGATTGCATCGTTTCCCGTTGAAGCAGGCAAACATACTTTGGCAGTCACCTTTGCAGACCAGGGGCAACCGCTGCTGGAATCAGATCGTCAGCCACTGAATGTGCATTTCAATTTCTATCGCCATCCACGGCTGGGACCGGCGGTTCATGAAGTCACAATCACTGGGCCAGTTGGTGAATCAAGTGCAGGCAACAGCGAGAGTCGTCGTCGCATTTTGGTCAGAACGCCGAAGAGTCCGGCAGATGCAACAGATGCAGAAGACTGTGCCAGGCAGATCCTGAGCCCGTTGCTGCGTCGAGCCTATCGGCGTCCGATCACGGCCGACGATCTGAGTGCTCCGATGGCATTGTTTCGCGAAGGGTACGAACAAGCACACGACTTTGAAGCCGGGATAGAGCGAGCGGTTGCCGGGATCCTGGTGAACCCTCAGTTTCTGTTTCGCATCGAGCGGACCGAGGGTGCGATCTCTGATCTGGAACTCGCGTCACGGCTTTCGTTTTTCCTGTGGGGAAGTCTGCCGGATGAGGAATTGCTAAGCCTTGCAGAAGCCGGACAGTTGTCTCGCCCGGAGGTCCTTCGCAAGCAGACTCGAAGAATGCTGGCCGATGTTCGTGCGGATTCTCTTGTGTCAAACTTTGCGGACCAGTGGCTGTATCTTCGCAACCTTGATGCCGTCACGCCGGATGCTCGACTGTTTCCGGACTTTGATCAGAACCTGCGCGATGCCTTTCGCAAAGAGACGGAACTTCTGTTTCGCGAAGTCCTGCGCGACGATACCTCGGTTCTGGTGCTCCTGAAAAGTTCGCACACGTATCTGAATGAACGACTGGCTCGGCACTACGGGATTTCGCATGTCATCGGAGATCATTTTCGACGCGTCGAGCTGAGCCCGGATCAGCATCGTGGCGGCATTCTTCGACACGGCAGTGTTCTTTCTGTTTCATCATACGCGACTCGAACGTCACCCGTGCTTCGAGGCAAATGGGTGCTGGAGAATCTGCTGGGCTCACCGCCTCCACCGCCACCACCGGGCGTCCCAGCGCTTCAGGACAACACAGTGTCGGCAGCGCTGCCATTGCGAGAACGCCTGGCGGCTCACCGAGACAATGCTGCTTGTGCAGCCTGTCACCAGCGAATCGATCCAGTCGGGTTCGCGTTGGAAAACTATGACGCCGTGGGACGATGGAGAGACTCCGAAGGAGAATTCACCATTGATGCCTCGGGCGCTTTGCCGGACGGCAGCGAGTTCGAAGGAATCGAAGGGCTGGAGAATGCTCTTCTTCAGCGCCCCAATGTGTTTGTTCGCACCGTCACGGAAAAGCTGCTGGTGTATGCACTGGGGCGAGGCTTGAACTCTGACGATGGTGCCACTGTTCGACGGGTCGTGGCTGACGCTGAGAAGAAAGATTATC
>JAEUII010000445.1 GCA_016795145.1 Planctomycetaceae bacterium | reverse complement strand
CCTTCGTCGGAGGAACACTGCGCGCTCCGCTGCTGGTCGCGATCGCAATGACAACAATGCCACCCAGCAGCCAGGGAATCGTCTTGGTGATCTTCTCGACCAGTTGAACGCCAGGGGCTGCGGGAGTTGTGAGTGAGTATTCTTCAAGCTGCTGAGTCATGATCCACCGAACCTGCGTGACTTGCTGACTGGGGGATTCCCGCCATTTCGGGCATCCCGCCACGGGGCTTCGAAGTGGCCACATCATGACCACTTCGCATGACTTCAGCGTGTCTCAAAAGTCGGTTCGGCGTTGTCGGATTAGGGGAATTTTGCAGCGAAGGACGGCCTGTTATTCCGTCTGTACCAGCCGTACCGTACAGGCTTGATTCATGGCTGCTTCAAAAGGACCAGCGAGACGCATGTTGCGACGCTGTCACTTCTTCTTCGCTTCATCAGCCTGTTGTCGACGCCAGTCCCATGGAGCTGTCGGCGTGCCTTCTTTCCAAAGCCCGGCTTTTGCATCGCGAGCCTTCTTTTCACTCTCCGCCAGCACTTTGTTGTCCGGCGCATACCGAACGAAATGCCAGGCCAGGCCTTCAGCGACAAGATGCACGTTCAGAAACGTTTCTTCAGCAGACTCACTGAGCTTCACATACACGTCGCCGATAATCTGGCCTCCGCGATCTTCACTGTGAGTCACGACTCGAACAGCCTTGTCTTTCACAAGCCGCGACAGCTCCGCCTGAGCATTCGTGCCGAAATCCTGTTTCAGTTCCGGTGCATCGATTCCGTTTAGCCGAATGCGATGTAACTTCTTGTCTTCCGCTCGAAGGAGCAACACGTCGCTGTCCGGAACATCCGTAATTGTCCCCGTGATCTCCGCTCCATCAGCCAGCTCTTTGCGATATTCCACAAGGTACTGCGTCGTGCCCGAAGGAGATTTGAACTCTTTGGGAAACTCCTTGCCCGACAGGTCGTAACAGACTCGCAACAGTCCTTTGTCAGAGATCTCGAAAATGGCCAGCAGTGTCTTGCCCTGGTTTGGCCCGACTGTCCCCTTGATCGTCATTTGATGAGGCGTCACCGTTCGGTCAATGGTGCACGTCCCTTTGTCCGGTGTCCCATTGACCGTGACTGAGTACTGGTCGCCGCTCAACTTCAGAACAATGCTCTCACGCACTTCCTTGGGGAAATCTCGCCCGCCCAGAACAGCGCTCACTGGATGCCATGTGCCATCTGTCTTTGATGCCTCATCAGCCAGCACAGAACTGGTAACGAATGAAAGCAACAGCGAGAACGAAGCAATAGATGCACTGCGCATGGCGACCTGCCGATTGACGTCTGAAGGTGAGATGAGGGGCTGGAGATTCCTGCCATCCGGGACGATGCGGCCCGGTGACTCATCGGAAGGCAGCTTACGATCTGACCGGACTTTTTGCACGCGTCGCCCAACGTGGCAGTCGAGGCTACCTTCTTCACCATAAAATCGGCTGGCAAGTGTTCTCCGCCTTTCACATACCGGGAGGTCTCATCAATGAACCTGGTCCCGACATGGAGTCAGCAAGGCCGGCAATCTGATCAATCTGAGATTTCTGAACCGCTGCACTGAGTGATACCGTCGTCCCGGACTGGCTGACTTTGATGGAGTCGAGCAACTCGCCACCCAGCTTGACCACTGTCTGCAGCTGCGGTGCTGCTGCGAATGGGGAACTGGCCAACTGATTCAGCTGCGATCTTCCCTGACCGAGCAGGTTCTGGATCTCCGTCTGAATCTGCTGAGCCCCGCTTCCGGACTTGCAATTCAGCCCCAGGTCGATGCTGATGCTGCTGGAAATTCCAAGGGACATTCCCCAGCGATCGACGTTCGACTGCACCAGATTCTGAAGCTGTGCCGCATTGGCCATTGGAGAACCCGGCAGTGCTGACGTTCCTGCGCCCTGACTCTTCATGCCCACAGCGGCAATTACAACCTGACCGGATGATGGCGCAAAATCAAACTTCGTCTGTCGAAATTCTTTTCCGTTTCGATCCACACACGCTTTGATCTCTGCCGCACCGCCCATCACAACGGTATATGTGTCAGCGAACCAGTGATACGTGTTGTCTGCGTCTCGATAGAGATCAACGCCATTGTACTTTTCCGCAATCGAAAGACCGGCTCCTCCGGGATTCACCGCGCGACTGCAGCGAGCCACCGCGATCCAGCCTGGCACACTTCCTCCACCAGCAAGCAGCGCGGCAGGTCCCGGTACTTGCACTTGAGCACCACCGCTCCCGGCTTCCCAAACGCCGATCGTCAGACTTTCGACGTCTTCAGGCTGAATGACATTCGTCATACCGTTATTGAACGCAGCAGGGTTCTTCTGTCGGAGCGTATCCAGCACCGGGGCACGCAGAATCTCCGCAAGACGAACATGCACGACGGCATCGACATTTTGCGGCAGATAGTCCAGATCGACAAAGTTGCCACCGCCCAGGTCCGGAAGATTGCGATACAAGAAATAACCGCCCGCGCCGACACCAAGAATCACGCCGAATGCAATCAACCAAATCAGCAGGAAGGAAAGGATCCCTTTGGCTGCCTGCGAAGAAGCCTTCTTGCGACGCTGAGGCTGTTGCTGGGTCGAATAGGGATCGGCGTACGGATCGTCGTAGGCGGATTCATCGGTCATCCATGAATCAGACGTGTCCTCGGTCCAGTCTGTTTCTTCATCATAGCCCGCGCTGCCCGCAGCAGCGGCCCCTGCCCCTTTGCGAGTCTGTGACGAACGCTTACCACCTGAAGGCCGTTTCGTCTCTGAACTGCCGGCAGCAGGCTTCGCAGGCGATTCCCCCGAACTCACGATTCGCGCACGACGAGGCTGTGGCGGTGCCGATGGCTGCTCCGCCTTTTCAGGCGTCTTGCGGCCAGCAAGTGGAGGATCCGCCGCGGGAGCCGTGGCCTGAAAAATGTTTTGACAGCCCGGGCACCGAACATTTTTTCCCGAATGTTCTACCGCAAGCTTGAGTCGCTTCTGACACGTGGGGCAGCTGATTTCAAAATGTGACATCGTGAGGCTCGTTGCAGAATCGATGGCGAAAAGAGCTGCCTCATGCAGCAGGCGTGGCGGGCAACGTTATTACGAACCCGGGCAAACAGTGTCACGCCTCAGGACATCGGAGGCAAGTGATGTCGTCTCACACCCTACACGAACGCAGAAACACGTGTTGGCTCGTACAGCAATGGAGTGTTTCCGGGAGCTCCGTCAGAGGAGATCTACTCGAGGACTCGTGAATTTACAGACGAACCTTCTCCGACGCTGCTGGAGATCAGGATCGTCGAAGCGTCGTCGCTGGATGCACTTGCGGAACGGTGCGGTGCTGGCAACTTCCTTGCCGCCGGCTGAATTCGAATCCCAGGCTTTTGAACAAGCGTCTGAACGGCCGAACGAGTTGTCCGAACGGCCGTCTTTCTGTCCGGCAGTGCCAACAGCGCCAGAAGCCTCATCAGGCCCGATCCCACAAAGACCATCAGATACGCATCATGACTGCGTGAGTAAGCACTCAGGATGATCGCACCGATGAATGTTCCCAGAACCATCGCCGCGCTGTTGCCAAGGTTGTAGATCGTCAACACGGCAACACGACGTTCGCCAGGAATCTGTCGGAAGAACTGAAGCAGCATGGCCAGTTCATAACAGCCCCAAACGAGGCCGCTCAGAATCTGCACAGCAGCGAGGTACCAGACATCCTGCGAGAAAAACCACAGTGCACTGATCGGAACGATTCCCGCGCTGCCAACCCAAAGAAGTCGGTCTGCTCCGAATCGATTGGCGAATCTTCCCGCCCACGGCAGTGAGAGCATCTTGCCGATGAAACCAAGTGACAGCAGTCCCATGTAGTCGACCCACGACAACTTCAATACCTTCAGCATAAAGGGATTGAAGTACGGGCCAGACACATGAACGGCCGTCTGAACGGCCATGAGGAACAGAACGAGTCGACCGGCAGCTCCGGGCTTGCGAATCGTTCGAATGACCGCGGCAAGACGTTCGCCCGGGGAGACTCGATCATCCGGCCGATCAGCCTTGTCCGGCGTTCCGTTTGCAACAAGAGCTTCAGTCTGTCGAGCCAGCATGCGTGCCGAGACAAAGCGGCCGATCGCTCCGATTCCAAACAGAACGGAGAACACGGCGATCGTCAGTTCACGTTCGACCGACCATCGAAGAAACAGGCCACCGGAAATCAATCCCAGCAGAACGCCCACATGACACAGTCGACTGCGGCGAGCAAAGAAGCCGCTTCGAATTCTTCGAGGCACCAGCTGCTCCACCCAGATGTTCCAGGCTGGTCCTGTCGCAAGTCCCGCACCCCAGTAAATCGTGGCCGGGACAAACACCATCCACGCGGACACGCCAGGCATCAAAGCCAGAGCCATCAGCATCAGCATGCTGCAGGCCTGAAGCGTTGCGGTGGAAACAACAAAGCGTCGGTACGATCCAAGCTTTTGAAGTGCAAGTGGAGCAAGCAGCTGAAGAATGCTGCCAAGCAGAACAGGCAAGGTCGCGATCAGAGCGGCGTTGAGTTCACCGAATCCACGAGCCAGCATGAAGGCAGGCAGATAGGTTTCTGCGATGCCAACCATCACGCTGAAGGAAAATCCATCCGCGTTCATCGCCTTCAGATTACGCCGCAGCGTTTTCCGGCGAGGCGCGGTTCGAACCTGCATGATCATGGAAGAGAGGAACCGAGAGGTCGCGAATCTGTTCGCTGAACACGTCCGGGAATTCCGGAAACTGCGGTTGAGAATTCCCGCAGCAGAATGATCGAGCAGACACGGCGGAAGTTGCATGGGTTCCAGTCGACCGAAACATTTTCTCAGTCGTCCGGGAAACCCCGCAGCGTGCGTCGTCGCTCTCTTCGTGAATTCGTACCCGAAGCGTTTTCTGCTGGCAACGACTTTTCCATGGGATTCCCAGGGGTTCTCGCACCTGTTTTCTGCCCCTGCTTCTGACAGCGGCAGAATCTGCAAATGGTGCTCAAAAAATGACCGTCCAAAGCCGTCCGACGCTACACTACGGAACGCCTGTTTCTGATCGTCATGCAAGGTGCTGCCATGAAAAACCCGTCCCGACGCACTCTGTTGTTTGGTGCTGGTGTCACTATGGGACTTCCGTGGCTGGAATCTCTCCAGGCTCAGGATGAACAAGCGGCCTCTGCCACGGACGATCAGTCGGCTCCAGCCAACCCGCCAAAACGCTTCGCCGCTCTCTTCATGGGAAACGGCATCAACGGCGATCACTGGTGGGCAAAAGGCTCCGGCGCTGAGATGGAACTGAGCCGCACTCTGGAACCCCTCGCGCCGTTCCGCGACAAGCTCAATGTGATCAATGGTCTGTTCAATCACAATGCGACGGGCGTTGGCATTCACCCGGGACAAACGGGCAACATTCTTTCCGGCGCTGCCCTGCAAAAGGGAGCCGTGCTGAAGGGCGGCATCAGCGTCGACCAGGTGATCGCGGCTCACGTGGGAACCGAGACTCCACAATCAAGCATCGTTCTGGGTTGTGAACAGCCCATCACAGGTTATCACGAAACCAACTTCTCGATGGCGTACAGTTCGCACATTTCCTGGCACGATGCCAACTCACCCGTCCCGATGGAGACCTATCCGTCGCTGGCATTCGACAGCCTGTTTGATAACCACGGCAGTCGGCGACAACAGAGCATTCTTGACCGAGTCATGGAACACGCCGCCTCAATGCAGCGGCAGGTCAGTGAGTCGGATCGAAGTCGTATCGACGAATATCTCAACAGCGTTCGCGAAGTCGAAAAGCGTATCGAGAAAACTCGCAGCCTGCAGCAGAAGGCCACCGAACGCGCTCAGCAGAACGGCAAGTCTCTCGTAACGATGAAGCGTCCCGATAACGGATTGCCAGAAGACATTCGGGAGCACATGAAGCTGATGTGCGACATCATCGCGATGGCGTTCCAAACCGATCGAACGCGAGTCGCCACGTTGCTGCTGTGTCGAGACCTGTCAGGACTGTTTTACCCGTTCCTTGACGTTCGCGAAGCGCACCATCCAGCGTCGCATGACGACTTGTCCGATGCCTATGAACGAGTGTCGCGGTTTTACGTGAGCCAGCTTGCTCACCTGGCGACTCGCCTTTCCGAAATGCGTGAAGGCGAATCAACGGTGCTGGACAATTCGTGCCTGATGTTCGTGTCCAACATGTGGTCCGGCAGCAAACACGATTCGACCAAAGTTCCTCTGCTGCTGGTCGGCGGACTGCAGGGAACTCTGCAAACCGGTCGAGCCCTGGACTATCGCGAACGAGGCGATGACAACCGCAAACTCTGCAGCCTCTATCTGTCACTCATGGACCGAATGGGCATCCAGCAGCCCCACTTCGGCGACGCCGAAAGCCGACTCGCAGATCTTTGAGCACTTATTATCGAAGTGCAAACAAATCCATTATCGCTGTTCGAACAAATCCACCCCCATCCGCTCCCCTCCTGGACGAAGTCCGGGAGGGGTCGAGCGAGCGCCAGCAAGCTCGGGGGAGGGCCGCGAGCTTACCCGTTGCCCGCGCGAATTGCCCACAGGTGCTGGAACGTTCTCAGATAGATCGTCCCGTTCGAAATCGCAGGCGAGGCAGACTGGTCTTCACCGAGTTCATTCACTGACAGAACCTTGAACTCGCGGCCAGCCTGAACGACCGTGACTCGGCCGTCGCGAGCAGTCAGGTAGAGCTTGCCGTCGGCGTAAACTGGCGACGCACGATGGCGCTGACGGTGAGTCGCCTGGGAATACACTTCCTTGCCTGTCATCGCTTCAAGGACCGTCAGGTTTCCGTTCTCCATGCAGAGGTAAACCAGATCGTCGACGATCACAGGAGTCGGCACGTCGGGCGTTCGCTTCCATGTCCACAGATGCTGCTCGGCATCGCTGGTAATGTCGCCTTTGCCGTCCGGACGAAGCGCCAGGACCGGATGCTGCTTGGCGGTTGGCACAACGATGATGCCTGGTGCGGAAACAGGCGATGCCACGAATCGCAGCGTCGGGTCGTACGGAAGCACCGTGTCGTCTCGACGATTCAATCCGCCACAACGCCAGATCTCATGGCCGTCTTTCAGGTCGTGAGCCACGATGAAGTCGGCACCATGACTCAGCAGCATCTTTATCTTACCATCGTCATACATCGTCGCCGATGCGTACGAGTGTTCATTTTCTGCTTCCGCATCGCTCGGCCGATCGACTTTCCAGATCTCCTTGCTTGTCGCCGCATCCAGCGCGACGACAATGGCTTCGCGAGTCTTTGGGTTTCCTTCACCATGAATCAGCTGAATGTAGAGCACTCCGTTGTCGAGCACCGGAGTGGAGCTCATTCCGAACTGAATGCTGAAGTTGCCGTATCGATCCTGAAGATTGAACTTCCAAACTTCTTTCCCTTCGACCGTGTAACAGGCCATCGTCCCTTCACCCATGAAGGACCAGACATGCTTGCCGTCGGTCACTGGTGAAGGTGATGCGGAGTTGCCTTCGTCACCACGAGCCGTCTTGTTGCCGGTTGCAACAACCTGCTTCCACTGCTCTTTCCCTTTGGTGTCGAACGCCATCAGTAGAAGCTCACCGGCTTCATTCACCGACGTCAGAAAGACCTGGTCGCCCCAAACGACAGGCGACGCGCCAGCCGGGCCCGGCAGTGCGACCTTCCAGGCCACATTCTTGTCAGGGCCCCATTCTGCAGGAACGTTCTTTTCTGAACTGATGCCATTCCCATGCGGCCCGCGCCAGTTCGGCCAGTTGTCAGCCCGACCGTTTTCAGATGAACACACAGCAGCCGCAAACAGCACCAGAGAAAACCACTTCGTCACGATGACGTTCCTTTGAGGATGGAAGAATCGAAGGCAGGACCGGAAGTGTGTCGTCCCGCCGCCCAGGCGTCAACAATCAAAGGCATTGACACACATCAATATAGACGATAGTCTATATGTCATGGGAAGTCTGAATCAGAGTTTCGCTGCACTCGCCGACCCAACTCGACTTGGCATTGTCGCGCATCTGGCACGAAGCGAAGCCACCGTTTCACAGCTGGTCGATCGATTTGCACTGACGCAGCCCACCATCACGTCCCACCTGAATGTACTTGAAGAGGCAGGTCTGATCTCGCGCACTCGAGTCGCACAGACTCGCGTCTGCCGCCTGCGAGCGGAAGAACTGAACAGAATCAGCGACTGGCTGACTCAGCTTCAATCAGTGTTCGAAGGCAACTACCGACGGCTCGACAAGTTACTGCAGGAACTTAACCAACCACAGTCAGAGAAGAAGAAATGAAACCCGCAGAAGTCAGCACGCCGGACGACACCAGCGTTGTCATCAAACGATCATTCGCAGCACCCGTTCCGCTTGTCTGGCGAGCCTACACGGAAGCCGAGCTGCTGAAACAATGGTGCCAGGGCCCACCGGGCTGGTCGATGCCCGTATGTGAAATGGATTCCCAAACCGGCGGCACGTATCAATGGCGCTGGAAAGACGATTCAAGCGGCACAGAATTCGGCTTTCAGGGCAGGTTTCTGGACGTCGTTGAACATCGCCGAATCGAACATACTCAGGTCTACGACGCCGGCAATCTCGGCATTCCAATGGGAGGCAAACCATGGATCGTCACCGTCGAATTTCAGGATGCCGGCGAGTCGACTCATGTCACCACGACGATCACCTTCGCGTCAAAAGAAGACCGTGATTCATCCATGGAAAGCGGCATGACTGATGGCATGGAAATGAACTACCAGCAACTGGAAAGAACCCTCACGCTGGCAAAAGACTAACCAGATTTTCCTGGCGCGCCGTCAAGACAAAGAGTTCGGTTCAGAGATAGTCGATCTGCTTTTGATGTAGTGGATCTTGCCAAAGATCCCCGAGCCTGAGGCGCTAGCTGAAACCCCACACAGTACCGCAACACTCAGCCTCCAATTCAGACACATTGACGCCCAGCACAGCGAGCATGAATGCTGCCACTTAAGACATGCTTGCAACGCGATCTGGCATCGACAGAATGAACAAAGCTGTGGGTGCATGGCCCCGGATATTCTGCTTGGAGGATCTGCCGTGGTGATCTTGGAAGGCACTCCGGTTTCGTTTCGTTTCCTTTCAAATCGGCGCTCGTATGGTGCCATCGATGTTTCTGACGAAGTCGCAGCTAACGGCCAGCTCTGTCCCTCGAAGCTTACTAAATTCAATTTCTACTTTTTTGATCCGTTGACGAGCATGCTTCGCCCCAGCCGATGCACCTTCGATCGTGAGAAGATTCATGAGATTGACATCGTACCGCAACTGCCAGTTCAACACGATTTTGAAATTGACCGCCTGAGTTTTTTTTACGATTGGACATTGAGAGATTACCCGGGGCTACCAACAGGTGTGATGTGTGATGAGGTTGCTCAGAAATTCTGGCGTTCATTCCTGGAATTCCTGCGATTCAATTCGACGGCACTACTCAGCAAACCGAACAGAGAGTTTGACTGCATCTGGAAATCTGACTTCACGGAACTCGGCCTGGACTTCATGCGTCAGCACTATCGTTCGCTGAAAGCCGATGCCATCACGCGTGGAGGTGATATATCGGCTGAGTTCCTCCGGGACCTTTTGTCCGACACGAAAATGCACCGAACCGTCGACGAAGACTGGATTCCCAAAGGATTCCAAAACGGTACGTTCGTATTGTGAGTGCCCTTGTGGCAAGAAAACTGACATACGCGATTTGGGAATACCAGGGCCAACTATCTCTGCATTGCTCGAAGTATGTTGACCCGCGTCACTCGCTGCTGCTCTATCTGCGTTGATCTGCGTTCATCCGCGGTTACAGAGTTGCGAGTTTGGTTTCCTGCATTTGCCGGAATGACGGGAACTCAGAAACAAGGGACGAGAAAATTTTTCCTGGGCCGATGGCGCCGATGGCCCAGGCTAGATAAACGAATGGCCCGTTGGGCCGGAACCACAGACTGCGACTCATTCGCGTGAATTCGCATCCATTCGCGGTTCAAACCTCTGCGATTTCAGTCGAGCATGTTCTGGCAATACCGCATCCTGGCATCGGCTTCCGGCGCCTGCGACACACGCACCCACATTGTAGAACGACTGTCCTCAGTCGTTTGCGATTTGTTTGCATCGGCTTCCGGGTCAAAAGCCCACAGGTTTACATAACCTGGGCCGATGGCGCCTGACTACCCCTGCACAGGTTGTGTCAGCCCGCTGGGCTTGAACCGCAAACTCACGAGTGCCGCAGTGGAATCAAATGGCTGGTGATGAAAGAAAAGATGGCTGGCCCTTGTGTCAATTCCTCGAAGCCAGATCACTCCAGCCAAAGCAACTGCACTTCTACCGGGCTTAGCATCAAGGGAATGACGCGGACTTTCGAGTCGCCCTGCACCTCGCCATGCATGGTGCTGAGTTCTTCCTGATTCTGCCGACCGACAACTTCTGACGAAAGTCACAAGAAAGTCGATGACTGTCACGATGCATCGATGGATAAGCGCACAAAGGGACGGACTGATTCACAGCGGAAGCCGGTTCAGTGTTGCGGGCGGCGACCCGCTCGCGGGCCTTGAGGAGTTCGATTTCCACTTTCATCCGCTCCGATTTTGCAAGAACGAATTCTGATAACGGCAGTACACCCACTTCGAACCTGGCTTCCATCTCCTTCTCGAAATCGAACTGAATCTTCAGGGCATCCTGAAGAAACTCAACGGATTCCTCAGGCGAAGCAGCGAGAGCCAGTTCGGCTCCAAAGTACGCGTTGTTGACTTTGATGACTACTTCCGACTGTACATTGCCTTTTGCCCGATACTGTTCCACAATCGGTCGCAAAGTCTTTAACAGGTCTCGGTATTCGACAAGTAAAGCCTTCAATTCCGGATCAGTGGAATTCATCGGATGAGATGGTTCATTCAATGCCGTAAGCTGCATGGCTCGGGGCCATTTGCCTGCCTTCGCGTTGTGCAGGACGATGGCCAGCCTGACTCGATCTGCTTTTGCAGCGAGGTCGTTTAGCTCATTGCTCCATCGCTGATGCCGATCATGCTCTTCATCCTTCAGTTTGGTCGCCAGTCGCTGTTCGAGGATCCGAATTCCCTCTTCCGAACGCCCGGTCATTAAAATCATGGTTTCGGCGATTGCTTCATCGACATCGAAAGCACCTGCTAAAGGCGAGGCTCCGGGAACAGCTGTGCTCTGGAGTACTTCCCGGGCTGAGATAAGCGTCTTGTATCGCAACTTCAGGATGTCGAGCTGTTCAGCTTCCAGTTCTCTGTGAATCTGATCGTTGCTGGAATTGCTGCCCTTCATTTTCAGCCCCGCAAGATTGAGTCGGGCTTTGTTTAACTCCGCTTCCACCTTTAGGCGAGACGCTTTCGCCAACAGCAAGTTTAATAAGGTCGAAGTTCCGTGCTCCACATCGTTCTCAATTCTCAGTTCAGTTTCCCTGTACGCATCTCGCATCGCCTCAATGCAGGCGACCTGTTGGTCTGGAGTTGGGTTGATCTCAAGTTCTGATTGAGCCAACCGGACACAAGCGGCACTGACCTTGAAACCACTGCTCGACGAGATCTCGTCTTCTGCCCTGTAAAGGTCGACCAACTGCTTCAGCATATCACGCCTTGCCTCCTGCAATGTGCGCAATTGCGAATCGTTCGACTCCTGAACAAACATCAGCGCCGCGACACTTCGTTCGCATGTGATGAGGAGGGAGACGATTGTCAGAGTCGCAAAACAGAGCATCTGCATGAATTCCCTCCGGGGAGTTGCCGCCTCATCATTCTTGATCAGAGGCTGGTCGTTATCACAATCTCAACAATAGTTTGGCGACATTTCATCGCAAACCAATCGCAGAAAGTCTCGACTTTTTCTGACACAGAAGTTTTTTAGCCAGGAGCGTCTGCTGAGTTCCCGAAGAATCGAAGGGCGGCTGCTCGGGTTAAACATTCCGATTGCGGATGGACGATGGAACGTTCATACTGGCAAGCCCGCGTTCAGATCCCTCCTGTGCCTTCCCTCCTGTGTTTGCAAAAGCGGCAGATTCTTTCTGCTGATCCACGATTCTGGAATTCCCGCCATGTTGACTCCCAGGTTCCTGCTGAATCGTCGTCGACTCTTGAAGGTCGGAGCTGCCGGAGTTGCGGCGGCCGGTTTACCTCTGCGTTGCATTCACGCCAACACCACCAGCGCTGTGCCTCGCGCGAAGTCGGTGCTGATCGTTCTGTTGAGCGGTGGGCCAAGTCAGCTGGATACTCTGGATCCCAAACCGGATGCTCCGGCGGAAATTCGAGGTGAGTTCAGCGCGATTCCGACCTGCGTACCAGGCATCTCGATCTGCGAACATCTGCCGCTGCTGGCGTCTCGCATGGACCACTGGGCGATCCTGCGTACGCTGGCTCATAAAGAACACAACCATCTTCTGGCAACTCACGTCGCGTTGACGGGACGGCCAACTCCGCTGCCTCGCGGTGGAAGTGACCTGGACCGAGTCGAATCCCGCAACGACTTTCCAAATTTTGCAGCGGCGCTGGATTTTGTGAAGCCACGCACGGATGGCATTCCGTCCGGTGTGTCGCTTCCGAATTATCTGATCGAAGGTCCTCTGACATGGCCAGGGCAGCATGCGGGCTTCCTGGGAACTCGCCACGATCCCTGGGTCATCAATCATGATCCCAACGATCCGGCTTTCAAGGTCGATTCACTGACTCTTCCGTCCGACATGTCGGACACTCGGCTCGTCAGCCGTCGTGCTCTTCTGGATGGCCTGAACCGCTGCGATGAAGAGTTGTCCGGGGATACTCGAGCAAGAGCTTTCGGAGAACAGCAGGACGTTGCCTTTGGACTGCTTACTTCGGCAAAGGTCGCGGAGGCGTTTCGCATGGACCAGGAGGCCGAGCAGACTCGCAATCGTTATGGCCGAAACAAGTTTGGCCAGTCCTTGCTGCTGTCTCGTCGTTTGATCGAAGCCGGGGTCCCGATTGTTCAGGCGACGATGGGCATTGTTCAGACCTGGGATACTCATATCGATAACTGGGGACGTCTGAAGAACACGCTGCTTCCTCAGTTGGACATGGGCCTCGCTGCGCTGATGGATGATCTCAGTCAGTCCGGAATGCTGAACGAGACCATGATCGTCGTGATGGGAGAATTCGGTCGTACTCCGAAGGTTTCCGTTTTGCCGGGCCAGACAGTCCCCGGTCGCGACCACTGGGCTCATGCGTATTCCGGACTCTTCGCCGGAGCCGGCATTCGCGGTGGTCAGGTCATTGGTGAAACGGACAGCATCGCCGCTTATCCGGTCACTCGTTCGTGGAGCCCTGCCGACGTCGGATCAACTCTGTTCGACGCCCTTGGTGTCTCACCCGAAGCCATGGTCATGGACCCGCTCAATCGACCGAATCACCTGGTGAATGGTGAGGTCATTGCGCCGTTGTTTGGATGATGTGGTTTTCCAACAGGGTGAGGTCGTGTCCCGACATGGGCCATTCGGTTTGGCAATCATGCCGAACTGAACGAGGCAAAAATGGGAGGATGAGAACGATGATTAGCGGGATTCCTGTAGACGATTCACTTGTCGATACGGCATGCAAGCTCGGGAACCACTCATCTCGGCAGGAAGCCATCGAGGCGGCTCTTCGTGAATACGTTCAGCAACACCGCCAACAGCAGATTGTCCAGCTATTTGGTACCGTCGAGTTCGATGACAGCTACGACCACAAACAGTCGCGCACTCGGACGTCACCACATCGTGGCCGGAAATAGATTGCTGACACCTTTTGAAAGCAACCACATCCAACGACAAGGACGGCAATCACGAAGCATCGGGCGCTTAACGCAAACGGCTGAGGGCAGCCATTCTACGCTGAGTGAGCGCTCGCCGCCTCGGCTACTCCTTCAGAGGCTCTTCCGGCCCGGCGTTTTCTTTGGGAGTACCTTCGGACTTCTGAGGGCGTTTCCAGGTTCCGTCGAGCATCTGTTGGATGGCGACCTGCATGTTTTCGCCGCCGGTGGGGCTGTAACCGACATGCACATCTTCAACAATGTTTCCCGGGCCGATGATGACGGTGTGAGGAATTCCGGAAACCTTGAAACTCTGACCGATGCTTCCTTCGCGATCGAGCGCAACAGTTGGGTCGAGCTTCTCCTGAGCAAGGAAGTTGCGAATCTGATCCGATGATTCCTGCTGGTTCACTGCGATGAAAAGAACCTTTGACTTATCGAACTTGCCGGTCGCGGCGATGTAATCCGGCAAAGCCGCAACGCAGGGTCCGCACCATGTGGCCCAGAAGTCCAGGACGATGATCTTGTCGGTGTGTTCGCTGAGTCGGAAACGAGTCCCATCCAGCAGGGGCAGTTCGAAGTCCGGTGCTTTGGTGCCGACCATCGCAGCGCCTTCCGAATTGCCTCCGTCGTCGGAAGGAATATCCCAGTCCGGTTCACGTGCATGCTCGGCAATCCATCGTTCAAAGGCGGCTGAAACATCGCCGGAGTTTGGATCGCCGAGACGCAGTTCTCGAATGGAAGTGGCCGGAAAGCGACATTGCTTCAGGAGACCAGACGCCCCTTCAATCATGCCGTCCTTCAGTCGTTCCGGGACCAAAGTGAGCTGATAGCCGTCGGCCAGGATTGCCTGCACCGAAGTTGCCGATGATGCTGCCGCTGTTTCCGGTGTTGCCGTGTCCGGCTTTTCATCGTTCAGTACGAATCCCGATTCTTCCGTCGCGGCGTCAGGCTTCTTCGTGTCGCTCGTTGTGCCTGCCTGTGATTCAGCACCAGCAGTCTTTGCATCCCCGCCCGCGGCACCTTCCTTCTCCGGCTTCTTAATCTGCAGCCAGATAATGGCAGCAATGCGAGACCTGTCGAGTCGGAAGTTCTCCAGTCGAGATTCGAACAGCACTTCTTTATCAGTGATCCCCGTCAGCTTTCCTCGCAGGACGTCGCCATTCGGAGCAATCAGAACATGCGTCGGAGGATTGTCGCGACGGAAGCGAGGAATCGTCAGAGTGGCCTGGCGAGTTTCTTCCGCGATGAACTGGCGAATCGATCCTCCCGAGACGTTGTCGACTTCGAATTTTGAGATCTGCAGCGAATTCGATTCCGACTGCTGGACTCGACCATTGATGACGACAGCTCCCGTGTTCATCACATTGGCGTTGAAAGCCAAACTGCGAGCCCCCGCGCCGGATGAATTCAGCCGAATGGCCTTCATCAGTTTGCCGTCTACGGAAACCAGCAACTTGCCATCGCGTACAACCATTTCGACATCAACCTTGCCCTCAGGAGAGTTGATGATCGATTCTGGATCCACGTTGCCTCGAAAGCCCCAGAACATCTGATTCTGATCCTGGGCCGGTGGACGATCGGTGACCTGCAGTTGCGTCTGCATCAGCGTAAACGTGGCGTAGGTCGCCTGATCATCGCGCTTTGCGGACGCACCAAAGAGACCAACCGAAAGATTGGCATACGACTGTTTTGGCCACGACATTTTGAAGCGAATCGTGTCGCCCGTCACAATGTCGGGATGGAAGTAATTCGACTGACCTCGAAACGAAAGAACGGCCTTGTCTTTGTCTCTTGATCCTGTGCCCTTCCATCCCTCAGAAGCAAATGCCGACTGGTGCGTTCTGATCGATGCAGCGAGCTCCACAGCCCGGATTTCGCTGTTGGGGAAAGTCTTCACATCGAAGAACGGACTGCTCAACTGCAGACTGTCCTCGCTCCATCGCTCAACACGACACGGCAGGACGTCATTATTCTTCAGATAGACAACATCTGCGAACCCTTCCAGCATCGCAGGGTTCTCGGAAAAGTGCGTCACCGCCTGGCCTCGAACAAAGCGAGCATTGTCCCCGCCTTTCAGCGTCGAAGCATTCAGACCACCCAGCGGCTGCCATCGAATGGGCGTTTCCGCTTCGCCATTCACGACCAGACTTCCCTGCAGTGAGCCAGCGGTGTGAAAGAGTCGATCGGTTTGTTCGGGAGTCTTCGCGGCAGGCGTGAAGTTGACGCGAGCCACGCCTTCAAGGCGACAGGTTACAGGCTGAGCAGAAAAGGCGGGTGTCAGGACCGCGACATTGTCCTGAATACTGACGAGCGTCCCGGCGATGTTACTGCCGTCCGTCCAGACAATCTGAGTGGCTCCTCGTGCAGGAGGTTCTTTGTCACTGACCGGGAAGACGATTGAGACGACGTCCTTTAGAGCAACGTCCTGAGTAGCGTCCTTTCCTTCAACGGTCATCATGCCCGTTTCGGCATTCACACCCTTGATCGTTCCAAAAAGAACATTGGCATCTGCCAAGTCAATTCGAGCGCCTTCGCCGGACAAAATGCGAGGCTCCCGGCCGTCCCAGTGATTGACTCGCAGCTGCTGGATTGTCAGATCATTTTCACCATTTCGAATCAGCAAGCCCTCCGGGCTTCCCTTCAGACCAGTCGTTCCAATCTCTCCCAGCTTTTCGCCAGAACGTGAGAAGACCATCATCTTGTTGCTGTCGTAGTCGACGAACAAATGCAGATGGATCGACTTGTCGTTTTCAGCGATCTCTCTGAGCGTCGTGAACTTCGTCCCGTTTGCCGCGACAAGAATATCAATCCACGATTCCAGTCGAAGACCGTCCTTAGCATTACGACCAACCGCCAGAAGGAATGACAGCGCCTTCTCGGACTTCAGCTCCACTTCGATTTCGAACTTCGATGGCAAAGTCAGGGGCAGGAATAACGCGGAGTCAGCCCGCTTCGTTTTCAATGTGCCATCAGGCTGCTCGATCCATCGAGTATCCTTCGGTTCGGCATCCCCAGGCTTCTGGCCATTCTGCACCGCGTTTTGCCGCATCATCTGCAGCATCTGAACTCGCTGCTGTTCATCTTCCGCAGAACGACGATACGCCGGCTGCCATCCTTCCAGTCCCCGCGGACCCGAATAGATGATGCCCTTCGCTGCGGAATTGCGCTGAAGGAGCAAAACCTGATCGCGGGGAATTTCTGTTGTTCCAGTGCGAGCCCCCTGGAATGTGACTGTCGTGTCTGTCGCGGAGATCAAGTCTGCATGCAGCACATCACCAGTTCGAAGCACAACGCGCGAGGCAGCAGGAGCATTCTGACCTGGTTCAACTTTGCCATCGCCATAGCGAATGTTGCTCAGCACGTTCACATTGATCTCGAGCGGTTCAGTGAACAAAGCAGAATGCCATGTGATCGATTTGTCCGATGCGGACTTCAAGGTTCCTTTCAGCGAATCGCCATTGCCCCAGTAAAGCGTTGAATCCTGAGCATCAGCGATCGTGCAGCAAAGCGAAACGGCCAGGAGTGATACGACAATGGACAAACGATGAATCATGGTGTCAGCCTGTCTCAGGGGTGCTGCGCTGATTGCAAAGAGTGCTTTCGAGCCAGCGGTGTGCGTCGGCATTCCGTTCCCATTCTAACTTTGCGGCAGATGCCTCACAAACTGAAACACCAATGGGTAAAGGATCTAGTGAACAAACTTTTGACAAATTGAGGGTGTACCAGGGGGCTGCCCGACATTCCTCGAACGGATGTTCAGGGTGGGCCTGTGTGTTCCCCGCATTGGCATGGAGAATGACGCAAGCCACACTGTTTTGTTTCGATAGAGGGAGCTGGAAGACCACACCCTACAAGGCAGCAAGATGTTTGCGGCGTCCTCAAAACGGCCAGTTCTGACTCTCCGGATCGCACATCGACTCTCGGAACTCGCCGAGATTATTGATGCGTCCGCGCACGATGTTCTGCTGGAATCTCCTGTGTCGGCACAGCCGGGACAGGTCGCGGAACTGCTGTGTGAGGTCGGGTTTCCCTCCGAACCGAAGACGTATACAGGCGTTGTACACTGGGTGCAGCAGGAGCGAACGGTCAACCGAATCGCTGTGGCACTTCCGCATCTGGCCCCACCCGACGTGCTGATCAAAGCAAGCGGGTCAATTCGAGAAAGCCTGCGATTCAACTGCAGCATTCCGGTGATGGTAAGCTGGAAGAACAACAGTCTGCGAGGACGTGTGCTGAATTACTCCCGCGCTGGATTCTGTCTCACTGCGGAAGGTGCCATTCCGAACGACCAGGAATTCACGGTCACGTGGACTCGCAATTCTGACCAGGTGAAGATGAAGATCTCCGCGGCATCTCGGTGGGCAACACCTGGCGAAGGACTTCCGATTGCCGGATGCAATATGGTCAAAGGCCCGCTCTACTGTTTCTCCCATGTTGACGTTGATCGATGGCTTCACGCAGCCGTCAATCGACCGCATATCGGCCTGCCGGGATCACCAGCAATGGCAGCGAGCACTCTGATGACCACGCGCCTCTTCACAACCTATCGCCGCTAGAAGTTTTAACTGTGCACGCGAGGAAGCTCACAGCCTTCTTCGATGATCGCAGCTTCCTCAACCGCCAGTTGCTTCAGTCGCTCATCCACTTCATCGTGCGGTGCGAACAGCTCTGCCATGCGCACATAGGTCGCATGATGGCGAGCTTCGGATTCAAACAGGCCACCGTAGAATTCTTTGAGTTCCACATCCTGCAGGTGATCACGAAGCAACACAAACCGTTCGCAGCTTCGTGCTTCAATCAGGCTTGCAATCAACAGGCGATCAACGGCGCGATCGGGTTCCAGCTTTCGCACCAGTGCCTTCAGTTTCTTGCCATAGGTGCCAGGCTTCAATCCGTGAAACCGAATGTCGCGACGCTTCAACAACTGACGCACCATCTGAAAGTGCTCAAGCTCCTCTTTCACAATCTCCGTCATACAGTCGCACAGATCTTCATGCTGAACATAATCAAACATCAGATCCATCGCCGTTGATGCCGCCTTCTGCTCGCAGTGCGCGTGATCAATCAGAATCTCAGGTAGATGCTGATCGACCTGCTGAAGCCAGCGTTCAGATGTTGAGCCCTGTAGATGCAGCATGGTTGTCGCAGAGTATTCGCGGTCTGAAGAATCACACTTTTGGAACGGCGAATCAGTCATGATCAGCCCATGTCCCTTCACAAGCCTTGTCATCGCCGATCGAGTGACTGGCCTGTGGCCATTGCCAATCTTATTTCAGCAGAGTCCGGTTCTCAAACCGCACGACACACCATTCCTGCTGCAGGAAGCGCAAGGGAACCGCGAAGCGTAAACCTCGAGGCCCCCTCCCGATCTTGCTGACGCTCGATCGACCTCCCCCAAACGAGTTTGGGGGAGGAGGGTTTTCGGGTGCCGCGTTTTGCGTGCCGCGTTTTCCAACCCACTCGGAATTACCAACGCAAGCTCGGCCACGAGTCAGCATCACTGCTCCCCTCCCGTGCAGCGTAGCGGAACGGGAGGGGTCGGCCGATTAGGCCGGGGGAGGGCTGCGCCGCTTGGCTCGTTGGCATCTATTGCGGCATGTGCGTCATTCGCAAACGCGAAGCGAGGCCCCCTCCCGATCTTGCTGAAGCTCGATCGACCTCCCCCAAACGAGTTTGGGGGAGGAGGGTTTCGGGGCGACATGAATACATGCCACTCTGAACTGCAAATCCACGTTCAACCACACGTCAACTCAACCCTCCCCTCCCGTGCAGCGTAGCGGAACGGGAGGGGTCGGCCAGGGCTGCGCCGCTTGGCACGTTGGCACCTATTGCGGCATGTGCATCATTCGCAATCGCGAAGCGAGGCCCCCTCCCGATCTTGCTGACGCTCGATCGACCTCCCCCAAACAAGTTTGGGGGAGGAGGGTTTTCGGGGAGCGTGTCGCGATTTCGCAATCGATGAAGAAGTAGACGAAACACTATGCCAGTCGATGCAGTTCAGGCCGCTCGGGCAGGTCTTTGGGCTGCTGCAGACTCCAGACAAGTCCCAGTCGGTTCAAGGCACACAGGAACCACCAGCCGGGGTCATTCTGGCCTCGTTCCAGCCCGAACTTTGCAGACTCCGGAAAGGCATGATGATTGTTGTGCCACGCTTCTCCCATGCTTAACAATCCAAACCCAGGCACGTTGTAACCCTGCACGGCATGCCCTTCCAGATACCAGGTACGAGGCCCGATGTTGTGCGCGAGATAGCCGACGAGCCAATGGCCTGTCAGGGAAAACGGGATCCGGGCACACACGCCCCAAACGACGAACGACCAGCCACCAGCAACATACAGCAGGATCGCCAGCGGAATCTGCAGCGTCATCCAGTAACGATCGAGGAACCGATAGTACGAGTCTTCCGTCACGGCCGGTTCCGGTCGAAATTCCGGTGGGTGCGTCAGTCGAATCTCACAGTGCAGGTTCCACCACCAGTCTTTCAAAATGGATGACTGATGAATGAAGAACGGATGACATTCCGGATGTCGCTGCGACCAGTCTCGAATGTCATGCAGGTACAACATCTTCCGAGGGCCACCCATCCCCACGAGCGTTCCGATTGTGACAAGCGTCCGTTCGAGCCACTTCGATGTTTGAAAGCTGCGATGAATCAGCAGGCGATGGAACCCAATCGAGTGTCCCGTGCATAATGTGAATGCCGTCAACAGGCCTGCAACGGCGGAGGCTTTCCATGTCCATGTCACTGGACCAGCGATCACGGTCACTGCCGCCATCACAAAGAACCAAAAAGACTTCACAGGTGACCAGACGACAGTTCCTTCAACAGGATTCGTCTGCGCGCAACGGGGGTACATTCGAGGTTCACGAGACATGGAACTGGTCCTGCAAAACAGGGTCGAGAAGCAATCAACCCAAAGGAGCCTGACGACTCCTTATCTTTGCTCCTGCAGATCGTCCGAAAAACGAACAAGCGCAGAGAGCTCCGCTGGAGCCAGAATCAGGGTGCGGCAACGACATCCATCACAAGTCCATGCAAACCGGCCTTCACAACAGGGAAGGACGATCGTCGTTACCAGTAGTTTTTGAATCGTCGCCAGGCAAATCGCATTGCATGACGTGAGCAGTTCGCAACCATCGAACACTCTTATTCGTGATTGCTCAAGTCGCTCAATCCGTGTGTTGATGACCGAACCGTTTTCCGTCATGACTCATAACAGAAAACGTTCAAAATGTTGGATCGGCCTGGCGTGCTGCTCAAATTCCGCCGCCGGATGATTCGATCGGAGGGCGTAGTGAGTCACAGACTTCCAGCTTGAATGCCGCCAGTGTTTGGTTGATATCCCGGATGTATTCAATCATCGAACAAATCAACGTCCCGAGGCAGCTGACGAACAGAGTCATAATGATCGCACCAGCGTTCAGCTGAAACAGCGTTGCAAGAAACAGAGTAATAATCAGACACGCGGCTAATAGAACGCTCATCAGCGACAGAACGATGGCTGTTCGAAGCAGCCGGGCACGATGAACCAGGATGCGTAACTGCTCTCGAATTCGATGAGGATCCTCGTTTGAACCGGGCCGGAGCTCACGGTCCAGAAGTCGAGCACGGTCGATCACTCGTCCCAGCCGGTTCGTCATGCTCAAAAGAAGAAGGCCGACTCCGGAAATCAGAATCATCGGACCAATCGCGATCTGCAGGATCGGAACAAGCTCAGCAACTTTGGGAAACGCCACAGAACAACCTTCCTTGATTTCGAAGTTCACAAGCACTGATTGCGAGGGGCTGGCTGCTCCACTACCATCCCGCGCATGGCGGCAATTGAAGTTCGGGATTTGTGTCGACAGTATAAAGTCTATCGCAAGCGCGAGGGCCTTCTTGCCTCCGTGCGCGGGTTGTTTCACCGAGAACACGAAATTGTCAGAGCGGTGAAAAACGTCAGCTTCACAATCGAAGCTGGTGAAATGGTGGCGTTCCTTGGCCCAAACGGTGCTGGAAAAACGACCACTCTGAAACTGCTCTCCGGACTGGTA
>JAEUII010000428.1 GCA_016795145.1 Planctomycetaceae bacterium | reverse complement strand
TCACAAGTTCGACGCGATTCGCAGTACTGATTACTACGCACTGGCAGGCATCTTCCGAAGTACAGAGCCATTCATGGACGAAGCTCGCAACGCCACGATGTGGTGGGAATATGATGTTCCGCAGGCGGACGGTACAGCACCAGTGACCGTGATGGCGCCGAAGGATTCGGTGCCTCGAAACTTGCGCGTCCATCTGCGTGGCAACCGATTTACGCTGGGCAAGATTGTTCCGCGAGGAGCGATGTCCGTTTTGGCGAACGTTGAACCGTCGATTCAGTGCGCGGTTGATCCGAATCAGATCACAAGCGGTCGACTGGAGCTTGCAGAATGGGTCGCCTCACCCGGCAATCCGCTGACCGCACGAGTCATCGTCAATCGAGTCTGGCAACAGCATTTTGGTCGAGGACTGGTGGCAACGAGTGATAACTTTGGAACTCGCGGCGAACCACCGACTCATCCACAGCTTTTGGACTGGCTTACATTCCATTTCGTTCGCAAAGGCTGGAACCTGCAGTGGCTGCATCGGCAAATCCTGTTGTCGAACACGTGGCAGCAGAGTCATCTGCGGGACGCGATTGATACTCGCTGGCTTTCAGGATTCACTCGACGCCGTCTTACTGCGGAAGAGCTTCGTGATGCCATGTTGAGCGTCAGTGGTCAGCTGGATCGCACTCCGGGCAGCAGTGAGAGCGGGGAGTTTCTGTATTCGCAAGCCGAGGATATTAACTCGAAGATTCGTCCCAATCGTGTTGGAGCAGATGATCCGTTTTACACGGAGTTTCGAAAGCGGTCGATTTACCTGCCGATCGTTCGCAACATGGTTCCGGATGTACTGACTTTGTTCGATGCGGCCGATCCGAACTCCGTGACAAGTACTCGGAATGCCACAACTGTTTCGCTCCAGTCGCTGTTCCTGATGAACCATCCGTTCGTACGTCAACAGTCGTTGAGCTTCGCGGATCGGTTGCTCGGAATGACGGTCTCCGATGACGTTCGAATTCACGAAGCCCACCGACTGGCCCTGGGGCGTCCGGCAACAGACGTGGAGCTGAATGAGACGAATCAGTTCCTGCGGGATTATGAAGTCGAAGCGATGAACGGCGGAGCGAGCAAAATGGATGCTCGCCGTAATGCCTGGCAAAGCTTCTGTCAGGCACTGTTGTGTTCGAACGAATTCCTCTATGTCGAATGAGTTTGAGGAGTTGACCCACATGGTGAAGTTTCGTCCTGAACTCAATGAGCCCAATGGAACTCGCTCTGAGATGCTTCAGTCTTCCGTATCTGATCGAAGACGCTGGCTGAAACAGTCAGCCAGTGGCTTTGGTTCTGTTGCAATGACCGCACTACTCGCGGAACGATCGGCAAATGCCGGACTATCGACTGGCAGCGAGGGGACCGGCCTCGGGCCTCGTTCGACTCACTTTCCTGCTCGCGCGAAGCGAGTGCTGTTTCTGTTCATGCACGGAGGAATCTCTCATGTGGATTCCTTCGATCCAAAGCCAAAACTCGCAGAGATGAATGGTCAGCCGTTACCGATTGAAAAGCCAAAGTTCGAATTCGCGCCGACGGGGAATTTGCTGGCATCGCCATGGAAGTTTCGGCCGTATGGCGAAAGCGGTATTGAGGTCAGTGATCTCTTTCCGAAGATTGGCGGCTGCATCGACGACATTGCCGTGATTCGATCCATGAACGGTGGCGATCAAGTCTCGCACGGCCCTGCTCTGCTGAACATGAATACCGGCAGCGGCGTCTTCGCGCGACCATGTCTGGGAGCGTGGACGCTTTATGGGTTGGGGACAGAGAACCAGAATCTTCCGGGGTTCATTAGTCTCAGTCCGTCGTTGTATCACGGCGGTGCTCAGAATTATGGAAGTGCCTTTTTGCCGGCCACGTTCCAGGGAACTCGCCTTGGTGACGGCAGCACGCATTTCAAGGATGCCCGGCTGTCGAGCCTGACGCCGGGAGACCGTCCGCAACTGCAGCGGCGTCAGTTGGATTTGCTGGCCAAAAGGAATCAGCAACATCTGGAAGCGGTTGGCAGAGACACCGAGCTGGAAGCTCGAATGGCCTCATTTGAAATGGCCTTTCGGATGCAGGCGGAGGCACCAGCGGTGATGGGGATTGAACGGGAAACGCCATCGATGCAGACTGCTTACGGTGTCGGCGTGGAACCGACTGACGAATTCGCACGTCAGTGTCTGCTGGCTCGACGCTGTCTTGAAGCGGGCGTTCGTTTTGTCCAGGTCAACTTCAGCTATCCAAGAAACTACTGGGATGCTCACGGAGATCTTCGCAACAATCACACCACGAATGCTCAACGCGTGGACCAGCCGATTGCAGCACTCCTTCAAGACCTGAAGACACGTGGCATGCTGGAAGAGACGCTCGTTGTCTTTGGGACGGAGTTTGGTCGCACACCGGCGGCTCAGGGAACCGACGGCCGTGACCATCATCCTCACGCATTCAGCGTCTGGATGGCAGGCGGCGGAGTTCGCGGCGGCACCGTTTGGGGGCGCACCGACGACTTTGGTTACTACGTCGCGGAGAACAAAGTCACCATGCCGGACTTCCACGCCACGATACTTCACCTGTTAGGACTGAACCACGAGCAACTGACCTACCGCCATGCCGGACGTGATTACCGCTTGACCGATGTGTCGGGCGAGGTGGTCAAGGGGATTGTTGGGTAGGCGGCACCCATCGTCGCGGTTCGCTCCGCGAACCTGGCGTTGTCCAACCAGCTAGCGCAGAACAATGCAAGGTCGCCCAGTCGATGGGCGCTGTAGATTAGCGCGTGGTTCGGCGGAGCGAACCGCGACTATGTGCTCCCGCACTTTCGGTGTTCGGCAAATGAGTGGTTCGATGGACGCTGTAGAAAAACGCTTGGTTCGGCGGAGCGAACCGCGACTTTGTGCTTCCGCACTTGAGGTGTTCGGCAAATGAGTGGTTCGTTGGACGCTGTAGAACAACGCGTGGTTCGGCGGAGCGAACCGCGACTATGTGCTCCCGCACTTTCGGTGTTCGGCAAATGAGTGGTTCGATGGACGCTGT
>JAEUII010000408.1 GCA_016795145.1 Planctomycetaceae bacterium | reverse complement strand
AGCCTCAGACTCTGTACGGCTGATCAAGGGCACTGATGAACTTCTTCACTGATCGAACCAACATGATTCAACGAATTCTATCCGGCCTGAAGCGACGCCTCGTTCATACTCGTTCAATGCGTCGACGAACTTCCGATGCTGCTTTGCCTGAGATTCTGGAAGCTCGCCAGCTTCTTGCCGCGACCGCCATTCAGGCGTTTCACCGTTCCGGCCAAACGTTTATTACATGGACCGAAGATGGTGCTGTGACAGGCGAGGGCTACCACGTTTATCGTTCGAATGCTCCGATCACAACCGCGAACATCGGGAGCGCACAGAAGCTAACCGCAAAGTGGGGAGCGCTGGACGATCAGACGTCAGTCCACAAATTCGCTGCTACCGGCGCCAGTGTTCCGACTCGATTTGTGATCAATGACCTGGCAACACCCCTGGCCGACAACAAAGGGTTGTTTGTCTTTACAACTCCCGATGGTTCTTCCGGTACGTGGTACTATGCTGTCACTCAGGTCACGAACGGAACAGAATCACTGACGCTGACCGCCGGCCAGAATACTCTGTCGACCGGAGTCACCGAACAGGTTGCAACGCCACAGCCAGTTCTTACCGTCTCAACGAACGCAGGCAAAGGGCGGATCTACACGCAGTACATGGACTACGCGAACTGGAATCCGACGTTCCAGGGTTATGCCTACAACTATGCCATCGCGCTGCCCGAGAATTACGATCCGAACGTTGCGTGGCCGCTAAAGCTGATGCCGCATGCGTACGGTGAGCGGATGCGATTTGAACCCGTTGCCGAATTCAGCTGGCCGTGTATCGAACTGTTTCTGGATGATTCGGGCGGTGGAACAGCTGATCGTTTTCAAACGTGGTGGTACGGCTTTGCGGCCGACCACAACTATCAGACGAACGGATCGATCCCGACTTCGGGCGTTGTCGAGAACTTTACTGAACAGCGCATTTTGAAGGCTGTCGATGAAGTTTCAGCTCTGTTCAATGTTGACCAGCAGATGATTCACTCCCAGGGACATTCCATGGGAGCGTCGGGCTCACTCTCGCTGGGAATGCGGTACGGCAACGTCTTCTCCGGAATCTATGCCAGCGAACCCATGACAGATTACACGGCGAGTCCGAACTTTCAGACCGACTTCACAGTGCTGTGGGGCAGCCAGGCTTCAAATTTGCCCATCGTGAACCGAGGTTCGTATGCAACACCACTGACACAGTACAACGGCACCGGCATCTATGACTGGATGGATCACCCGGAGCAGCTGGCTCTGCGCCGCGGTGAGACGATGGCGTTCCTGATGGTGGGCCATGGCAAGGCCGACAACATCATCGACTGGGCAACACAGGGGCAGCCGTTCATCGCCGCTCTGAATGCTGCTAACGTTGGTTACACCGCCGAAATGCGAGGCGGCTGGGATCACAACTGGATGGGGTTCAGTTTTGCTCAGGACGCGATGTTCAGTCCTTCCATCGGCGAACTCGGTGACTGGGTGTATCCGAAGAACATGAGCTTCCCTGGCATTTCGCTTGCGACCGGATCGGGGCCCAACGTCCCCGGGAACACGGGCACAAACACTTACAACATGAATATTCAGTGGGCGACTCCGTGGAATACGTTCGACGCCTCAATTGTAGATACCGTCAGTCGCTACGAGATTTCGCTGCGATCTGTCAATGGTGCCACACAGCAGGCTGAAGTCACGCCTCAGCGACTGCAGGCCTTTACGGCGCCTGCTGGAACAGTCGTGAACTGGCAGAATATTGACAATGACACCGGAGCCGTCGTTCAATCGGGCAGCGTGACATCGGATGCTGATGGGCTTGTCGTTATTCCGCGGATGCAGATCGGAACGGGAACAGGTAACCGCCTGATTCTGACCGCAAGTGCTCCGAAGCCGACATTGACCGGACCGGCGGCCACAACATCCAGCCAGACGCCGACCGTCACGTGGGGCGCCGTTGCCGGAGCGTTGTCTTACGATGTGTGGATTCAAAATCTCTCAACGGGCGTGAACCCTGCAGTACAGGCCAACGTCGCGACGACAAACTTCACGCCGGCGACTGCACTGGGAATTGGAAAGTTCCGAGTCTGGGTGCGTGCTCGATTCGCCAACAATGCAATTTCGGCATGGTCAACCAGTCGTGATTTTACGATCAACACAGCTCCAGTAATTACGACACAGACCTCACCGATTCCGAGCGGAACACCGTTACTCGCGTGGAGCAATCTTGCGGGTGCAGCCAAGTATGACCTGTGGATTTCGAACATCACGACAGGGCAGTCGCAGTTCATTCGGCAGCAGGCCCTGACACAGAACTCGTACCAGGTCACAACGAATCTTGGAGTCGGCACGTATCAAATGTGGGTCCGAGGTATTGACGCTTCGGGACTGGCAGCGGGATGGTCCAGTGTCTGGCAGTTCTCAACGGCCGCCGCGGGAACGGCGGTTTCTCCGAACACTCCCGGCTTTGCTGCTCAGCCCCAGTTTGTCTGGCAAACTGTTCCGTTTGCCACGACCTACACCATCTTCGTTCAGAACAGGGCCACTGGAGCCACGGTACTCAATCAGACTGGTCGAACCGGGACAACATGGACGCCGGGGACGACGCTCGCCAAGGGTGATTATCGCTGGTGGGTTCGTGGAGTCAGTGCAACGGGCGTACTCGGAAGTTGGAGTGCCCCGAAAGACTTCAACGTTGGCGGAAAGCCCATTGTGCTGTCGCCGACCGGAACGACAAACAGCCAGCCTCAGTTTTCCTGGAGTGCAGTTCAGGGAGCGGCCAGCTATCAGATTTGGGTTTCCAGGCTGGACGTGCCATCCGTTGTGATCAATCAATCAGGGCTGACGAACACGACCTACAATTCCGGCGTGACTCTGGCTGCCGGCAGTTACCGAGTTTGGGTGCGTGCTGTCAGTACCGGCGGAGTCATCAGCGACTGGAGCACCTATGTCGACTTCACCGTCGCGGCGTTGCCTGAGTCCAGCGAGTCGCTCGAACTGGCCGGCCTGAATCCTCTTGTTACGCAGCCGATTCTCAGGAAGGCGCGAGTGACAAAGAAGACGTCGACGGAAATTGCGCCGCCGGATTTGGGAGCCGATCAGATTCAAACGGCGCGAGTCGAGTATTCCTCGAGAACACCTGAGGCATCACCAGAGCCTGAATCGGATGAGATCGACCAGGCGATGATCATGGACTGGGCCGTCTGACATCTGCGGCCCATTTGAATGCCCGACCTTCCGCCCAGCTGAGACTGCGTGACTTGATAAGAGTCACGCAGTCTCAGTGTTTTCGGTCACAGCGTGAGCTGATTGAAGCTCCTGCAAAGCATGGCCGCGTGTGTGTCAGAGCGGCGGTTGCGTTGCATTCCTGCTTTGGCCCCACCAGGATTCACCGCCCGAGCGCACTCTGTGACTCGGGACGGTTGGTCATTTTCGGTTTGTCGTCGGAGTGTTTGTTGAGTCGTGGTCGTCACATAGCGGTCTTTCGGTGGCTCGCGCTGCTGAGTCTGATTCCGGCGGGGTGCATTCTTTTGTACTTCCTGAGGGATGAGCTGCGCCTGCAGCGACTGGCTGAGCACGACACGTTTGTGCGGTCTCTTGTGTCCGATCATCCAGTGCTGGCGTTTGCAGGAAGCTACCTGGCGTATTCACTGGCGACGGGAGCCAGTATTCCCGCGGCCGCAGGGATGACCGTTGCTGCCGGGTGGATGTTTGGTTTCTGGCCGGCCCTCGTGTTGTGCAGTTT
>JAEUII010000289.1 GCA_016795145.1 Planctomycetaceae bacterium | reverse complement strand
CCGAGAGATGCTGTAGATCAGGCGGGATGCGGGTTGGCGGTTGGATGATGAAGAATGCGCCTGGTTCGGCGGAGCGAACCGCGACTCTGTCGTTGTTTGCTCCGCAAACAGAACGCCGAGAGATGCTGTAGATCAGGCGGGATGCGGGTTGGCGGTTGGATAATGAAGAATGCGCCCGGTTCGGCGGAGCGAACCGCGACTATGTCGTTGTTTGCTCCGCAAACAGAACGCCGAGAGATGCTGTAGATCAGGCGGGATGCGGGTTGGCGGATGGATAATGAAAAATGCGCTCGGTTCGACGGAGCGAACCGCGACTATGAAGTCTCAAGCATTCGCTGCGAACATGCTGCGTTCGGTGTGGATGAGCAGTTCGGTCAGGTGGTTGGGGATCTCGTATCCTTCGGCCAGTTTCATCTGATCGGCGTCGACAGTGCGACAAATGGCTTCGAGATCCAGAGAGCGGCTTTGGCGGGCGACTCGGATGAGTGTTCGGAAGCCTTCCGGTGACTGATGCAGTTGATCCGGCAGAAGCGACGCCAGCGCGACAGGGAACAGCTGGAACAATTCGCCATTGGGGTCTGCCAGAGTCATCGGCAGAGAGTGGTGGTAGAAGATTGCACAGCGCAGATCATCGGGGAAATGCCACTGGGCAGCGAAGTAGGCACCGGCGGATGCATGGTCCCAGCCGAAGCACTCGTGTTCCATTTCGACGAGGTCTCGACCTTCCGTTGAAGAGCGTTCGAGGAATGCCATGTACTGTCGGTCGAAGGTATTGGTCAGCACAGGCAACAGGAAGTCCTGGAGCAGTCCGCCAAGGAACGCAAGGCCTGTATCAAGTTCCATTCGCTTTGCAACTTCTCTTGCGAACAGAGCCTTCTGGAGGGACTCGTTCCAGAAGTTTCGCTGGTTCAGAAGTTTGGTGCGAAGAGCGCGAGTTGCGGCCTTCATACCGACAGCGAGCAAATGGGTGCGGGCTGAGTTTACGCCAATATGAACAATCGCGTCCTTCACTGAGCGAATCTGGTTCTTCACCGAGAACGCGGCGGAGTTCACGAATTTCAGCAGCTCGATCGTAAGTGCCGAGTCTTTTTCCACGGTGCGTGCGAGATCAGCGGCGTCGAAATTTGGATTCGACGACTTTTGAACAAATTCCGTGACAGCGTGTGGCAACGCGGGCAATTCGATCGACGTTGGCAGACGATCGGCCGTCACTGTCGCCACCGAGCTGGCACTCAGTGTTTTCCAGTCAAATTTTGAAGAGGGTGCCGGCACGGAGATCCTTCTGTTCACTGCAGGCAAAGCGTAGTGCTTTGCGTTTCGACGGTCTGCTTATCGGAATGTTGGTCACGAACTTGCGGAGGGCCAGGCTGGTCTTTTCATGGCGGAACAGGTCCTGGAAGGAAATCCCACGTATGCGGATTGTGCTGACGAAGGAGGATTTGCTGTCAGGAATTTCGACACTCTGTGTTGCGAGACTTCTGACATTACAGTCGGTTCTGTGCGCCTGTCGAAAGGAGTCCAAGCATGGCAATCCTTGTTTGAATCGGGAGAGAGTTATGGGGGCAAACACTGCCAAAGATATGCGACGGGTTTTTGCTGAATGGCCCGTCAGCGTTCCTCGTACCGGGATGGTGGTGACGACCTTTGGCGAGTCCATTCCATTCGTCAGTTATATGCTGTCGGGTGACCTGTTGTTGCTGGAACGGAAAACACCCGACGCTCAGGGTGCACGTCGAGTCATACTGGGGTTCGACTCGATCCACGCCTTGAAGATTCTGGATGCGATTGAGATGCCTCGATTTACTGCGATGGGATTTCAGGGTGTGAATTAGAAGCCATCGTACGCAAACATTGGCAAGGTACGACATGAGGCGCCAGCAGGTGCCGTGTGATGAACCTGAAATCTCTGAGGCCGACCGGACAGGTCGGCCTTTTTGTTGGATTGAATTGCGATTGAAACCCACGCCATGATCACCGAAATGGCCACGCATCAGCAGCTGCGCTGAAGCCTGCTGGCGATCTTCTGTTCCATTCCAACCATGTTGCTTCGGTAATCTTTGGAGTGAAACAAAAACACCCTGCTGATGAAGAATCAGCAGGGTGTGGAGTTCTGAATCGAAGTGAGCCAGATGTTTGCTTACATACGGTAGGACGGGTTATCGCGGCTGAATTCTTCCGCGACGAGGTTCTTACCGAAGTCCATGCGAGAGAATGAGTAGTTCTCGATCAGGGTCGCTTCGTCCATCTGCTGAGCGGACATACCCTGAACGTCGTTGGTCCAGGTGTAGTTGATGACCTGCATCGGAACATGGTATCGCGTGTCGATCATGACGAGGCTTTTGCGATACAGCTTGTTGAATTCCGGTGCCGCGTAATCGTACTGGAAGCAGTAGCAGTTGCGTTCGTCAACGACCTGATTTGGCAGTCGGACGCAGGTGACGCCTTCGCCCGCCTTCAGGTCATCTCGACGGTAAGCGATGATCTGTTCGGCCATCCCCAGCAGGCCGGCCTGAGTCACCGGATAGCGAGCTTCTGCCATCGCTTCTGCTCCCATTGGGTCCAGCTTGATCGCGGGCAACAGGCGTCCTTTGAGACCGCCGAGTTTCACGACCATCTTCTTGTCTTCGTAGTCTTCGTTGTACAGAACCTGGCGGCCCGTATCACCGTTCTTCCACTTCATGTAGACGCTGAAAGAAGGTTCATGGCGAACCTTCAGTTCGATGATCTGGTTCTTGGACAGGTCGCCGCCAATACGTTCCTGCTTGTTGAAGACAACCGTGTAGTTGTCAACGTTTCGCAGGAAGCGAGCTCCGTCTTCCAGCAGCAGAAGGGAGAATGTGATGGCTTCGTTATTGTCGAGCAGGATGCCGTTGAGAGGAACGTTTTCCTGAGGGATTGACTTGGACTGTTCCGAAGGATTTGAGAGTGTCTTGATGGCGTCGGGAGGCAGGGGAACGTCTGAAGGAGCGATGATTGAGGACTGAGCCGTCACGATGTCTTCACCGGCAGGAACCGGATCGAAACAGCAGAAGGTGACAGCAAGGCTGGCAGCGGTGACGGAAAGAGCAGCGAAATTTGATTTTTTGGCGGACGGACTGCGACGGGTACGCGGCATACGAAACTAACCTCTCGTGAACACGGCCCTGATCAGTCCTGCTGATACGGGAGTTCCGTGCGATGGAATTCAGCCTGATCGATCGAAACTCCTTCGTCATGATCGGGCAGATTCGCCGGAATCCGTTCCGGAGGAACCTGGAAAGTGCAGCAGTCAGGTCGTTATCGAATGCGCTTGTCCTGCGGTTATTGTTTTCGTGGCGGGTGCGAGACGGGGGACCGTACTGAATGTTCCCGGCAATAAGTTCGACGCGGAATGGGCGCCGAATTGGCCCTGAGACAGGAACGAACAGACGGCAAATACTGCCGGAAGACGTCGCGAGAATCGCTGGTGACGAAACGCTGCTCCTTTTGCATCGTCTTTCCCTGGCGCAGATTTTGTCGGTGTGTCGGATGAATCCTGACTCTTTCCTCGCCTTTGATGTGGTCGTTTCATGAATTCACTACAGTACGCAGGGTTTGCCACATTTGCCCGCGCGTTAGTTGTGGGTCGATCGTTGCAGATGGACGTGCGGAAATCCGAAAGCGGAGAGCGGAAAGCGGAGAGCGGTATGTTGAAGTCAGAGAGAGTATGGCAAGGTCGTTGAACATTGCAGATCGGCTGCGGATTTCGGCTCAGAAAGTGCCGCATCAGCGCGCGGTTGTGTTTCCCGAAGCACGGGATTCGTGTGGTCGAGTTGCGTGGACTCATCTGACGTTTGCCGAGCTGGATGCTGAGGCCGATCAGATCGCTTCGGGCCTGATCGATCTGGGGGTCCGCCCAGGGCATCGTCTGGTCCTGATGGTGCGGCCATCTTTGGAATTCATCGCTCTGACCTTTGGAGTGTTTCGATCCGGCGCTGTCTGTACGCTGATCGATCCGGGGATGGGGCGAAAGAGCGTTTTGAAGTGTCTGGACCATGTGGACCCTGATGGCTTTGTCGCAATTCCTCCGGTGCATTTGCTTCGAAAGCTGATGCCGTGGCGATACCGAAACGCTCGCTTCAATGTGATCGTTGGGAAGTCGAAGCTGAAGTTTGGTTGTGTGACGTACCAGTCACTACTGGAGCGGGGGCGACGTCGGACCGCCGATCATCCTCAAACGATGGCAACTGATCCTGCGGCCATCATCTTCACCAGTGGAAGTACGGGACCACCGAAGGGCGTGTTGTATGAGCATGGAATGTTCGATGCTCAGGTGGACCTGATTCGCGACCGCTTCGGGATTTCGCCTGGGGAAACCGACCTGCCGGGATTCCCGCTGTTTTCGCTGTTCAATCTGGCCATGCAGGTGACGACAGTGATCCCGGACATGGATCCAACCAAGCCGGCCAATGTGGATCCTTCAACGATCCTTGATGCGATCAGCCGACAGGGAGTCACTCAGGCTTATGGTTCCCCGGCAATGTGGAATCGCATTGGCCGTTACTGCGAATCGAACCATCTGAAGCTGCCGGAGCTGCGACGAGTGCTCTCCGCCGGCGCGCCGGTTCCAGTCCATGTCCTGAAGAGAATGTTGTCGGTAGTGCCCGATCATGCGGACGTTTACACGCCCTATGGTGCGACGGAGTGTCTGCCTGTTGCTTCAATCGGAGGCCGTGAGGTACTGGGACGTACGGCGGAGATGACAAACACGGGAAAGGGAACCTGTGTTGGGACCGTGTTTCCTCAGATGGAAGTTCGGATCATTAAGACGTCCTTCGATGCCATTCTGACGATTGCCGATGCGGAACTTCTGAAGCCGGGACAGATTGGCGAGATCATTGTTCGGGGCCCCGTTGCGACTCGGGAGTATTTTCGAAGGCCGGATGCGACAGCGATGGCCAAGATCGCTGACGGGGATAGTTTCTGGCATCGGATGGGAGACGTCGGGTATCTCGACTCAGACGGACGGCTCTGGTTCTGTGGCCGGAAGGCTCACATCGTGCACGCGGCAGGCGGACCGATGTATTCCGTTTGCTGCGAAGCGATCTTCAATAACCATGCTCACATTTATCGCTCGGCTCTGGTCGGGGTGGGCCCCATTGGGCAGCAGAGACCTGTGATTGTTGCAGAACCCGAACAGGGAACGTTCCCAGAGAGCGAGTCTGCTGCGGCGACTTTGACGGCCGAACTGCTGGCCTTAGGGGCGAAAAACCTGCTATCACAGTCGATTCAGACCATTCTCTTTCACCGATCGTTGCCCGTGGATACCCGTCATAACGTGAAGATCAATCGTGAAGCACTGGCTGAATGGGCAGCAAAGCAGCTCGTTCGCCGCTGAGGTGGGCCTTGAGTTGTTTTTCGCAACCCGAAACGTCAGTAAGGGAAAAAAGCAGCGTTATCCACAGCAATGGGTCGCTGACTCGCCCGGTTGGATGAATTGACTGGCGTTTCCGCCCTGTTCGCCGGGCAAACAACGACTATGCTGAGCACTGAATGGCTCAAAAAACACGGATGCCGTTTCAGAATTTGCGTTTTGACGTCTGACTACATCGGGGTCATATTACAGTGCTGACCGATGATGTGATTGGGAATTCACTGCCTCAAAATGAGTGAGTCTGGATCCGACCCAATAGCCGGGATTCCTCGCACGATGTCACAGGATGTTGTTTCAATTGACGAAACGGGCGACGACTCTCGTCGAGGGGGATCGTCCGGACAGACATTGGCAACCGGCGACAACGGCTCAAGAACCCAGGCACGGAAATCACCGCCCTCCCCTCCTACGACACAGCCTGCCGCAGATGAGGAGGATTCTGGCTATGAGCTGGTGTCAGAGCAGGAATTGAAGGGCGCCCTGGTACCGGATCCGGCTGAGACGACCGGGAACTCTGTGATTCAGCAGGTGCGAAATCAATCGCAGCGGCGAGTCCGACGGAAGGCTCCGCCGCAATGGGCCGTTCAACTGGTGACTCGTGGGCAAAGGTTTCGAGTCTGGATCCGTGAAACTCTGCCGGAGCTGTTTCAACATCGCAGGCGTGAGATGGTGACGGCCGTTGTAAGCCTGCTCGCACATCTTGGTGTTTTGATTCTTCTGGCCACCGTCATTCTTCCTCAGGCACCGGAGGATCTGACTCTGCATCTGACCGGAGTTCCGGAAGAACTCGACAATGACATGGAGGCGATTGAGCTGACCGAGATTGTTCAGCCAGACTCGCTGAAGGATTTGAACGTTGACAGTACCGTTCAGCAAATGCTGGGTGAACTCGAAAACGGAAAGCACCGGATGCAGTTCAACGGGCCGGAGGCAGTGGAACTCTCCATGCCGATCGAAGACCTGGTCGACGTGTCCGATGTTCCCGTTATGAAGGGAGCCTTTGGCGGTCGCTCGGATGCGGGGCGTCGAGCTGCGGTCAGCAAGTACGGCGGATCGGCCGAAAGTGAAAAGGCGGTGAATCAGGGACTGACATGGCTCCAGAAGATCCAGC
>JAEUII010000064.1 GCA_016795145.1 Planctomycetaceae bacterium | reverse complement strand
GTGGGAAACTTCTTTGTTCCTTTCAGCCTGGAACAGGTGACTCCCGGAGCGAATACGGTTTTCATGGAACGCTCAATACCCACTCACGGTGTTTTCTCTCCCGTCCGAGAGGTTGGAGTTGCCGCATACAACTGCACCGACGATCAGAGCATTACATGGGCTTCCGGTGTCTTCTTTGACAGCATCAGCGAAGGTCTGAAAGAACGCGTTGATGACAATCAGGGATACCGTGTGAGTGGACGTCTGACGTGGACGCCGCTTTATGATGAGCCTTCTAACGGACGGTACGTGCTGTATACCGGCGTCGGGATTCTTCATACCGACGACCAGGATAATCGAGTGCGTTTTCGATCGCGGCCTGACATTCATGAAGGTCCACGCCTGATTGATTCCGGGATACTTGCCGCTGATCAGTACACGACTGGCAATTTGGAAATGGCGATTGTGATGGGCCCTGTCACACTTCAGAGCGAAGCGTTCCTGACGACCGTCGACATGAACTCCGGTACTGCGGGCAACGTCGGCGGTGCGTATGCTCATGTCAGCTACTTCCTGACGGGGGAGAACCGAGCCTTCGAACGGTTTGGTTCCAACGGACCGTCATTTGGACGCACAGTTCCTCACTCGAACTTTTTTGCCGTGCCTGGAGCGTACAGCCCCGGGGCATGGGAGTTGAAGGCTCGATACTCGAACCTGAATCTGAACGACTTCAACAAGGGCCAGTACAACGACCTGACAACGGGCTTCAACTGGTACTGGAGTGACCGGACTCGCATCATGTTCGACTGGATCCATCCAGTAACCACAAAGGATGCGATCTACGGGGAAACGCTTTCCGACATTCTGGCAATGCGTTTCGAATTCAATTGGTAGGCGTGAAGTGTATTGCGACCTGGGAAGAGCACTGGACTGCCCGGGCGGACGACGACTAGTCGACACAGGATGATTGACGATGAAGGACGTTACTCGACGCAGCGCCGCGAATATTCTCTTCTCAGGTTTTGCAGCGGCGATGGGAACTGCAATCGTTGGCACAAACACAAGTGACGCAGGAGTGCTCGGCTGTCTTCGCTGCGGTTGTCGCGATCAGAAGTGCGGCAAAGTGTGTCGGCTTGTGAAAGAAGACCGCAAGATCACGACCACGTGCTGGGGCATGAAGGACGAGGATTTTGTTGTCCCCGCGCCAAGCACGCCGGATTGCAAACACTGTGAAACCGTGTGCCAGCCGGATCCAAAAACGGGCATCTGTTCCTCGCCCAAAAAGCTGGTCTGGACCTCATGGATCCCTGGCTGCGGCGGCGACGTGATGACTCGCCACAAGCTCATGAAAAAGACCGTGACAAAGACGGTCCCCAGCTTCAAATGGGTGGTGGAAGACCTGTGCCCAAAGTGTATCGCAGCGTGTGAACCGATCTCCGTGCCTCAGGGAACTACTATGCCCAAACCGCCTCGAGTTCGAGACGCTGTAGTCGTAGCCTGCACGTTCAGGAATGAGACATCGGCAGAACAAGCAACGAAGTGATCGCACGCCGGCTGAAACGAAACTTCCCCTGCCTGTTCGGGGCAGGGGAAGTGAGTGGTGAAACGAGAATGAGAAGCTTTGCAGCGCGTTAGGCGTGCTATGGCTTGCGATACAGGTACTTGCAGTCTTCCAGTCGTGTTCCGTTCGCATCGGAGATGGCGTATTTCTCTGGTCCCCACAGTGTGACGCCAGCGTATCGGCCGTCTTTGGAGATCAGATAGAAGCTGAGCCCAAAGTCAGGGCGACCTTCTTTGTCTTTCAGCCGTGGCTCGGTTGTCTTGACGATGCGGCGAAGAACTTCCATCCCCGCTTCTTCCGGTGATGCTCCATTGCGCATCAGTTCGACGCCGGCGAACGACGAGAGGTTCTGAAGATTCGCTTCGCCTCGCCCCGTACTGCCGCAGGAACCAACGGTGTTGTCGGCATACAGTCCGGCACCGATGATCGGTGAATCGCCAACGCGGCCAGGGATCTTGAAGGCCAGTCCGCTGGTGGTTGTCGTACAGGAGATATCACCTTTGGCGTTGATCGCCGAGCAGTGGATCGTTCCAGTCGGGCGACGGAATCGACGAGCCAGGCTGTCTGTGAGTGCGATGGAATGTTCATGGAAGAACTGAGCAACGCCTGGATCTTCATTCGGGTCCGGAAGCCAGTCGTCCTTTTCGCTCATGGTTTCTTTCCACTTCAGCCAGATCTTGCGAGCATGATCCGTGAGAAGGTTCTCCTCCTGGAAGCCATGCGCGCGAGCGAAATCGAGGGCACCGGCTCCAACGAGCAGCACGTGGTCGGTGCGTCGAAGTACCTGAAGTGCGACCTGTGCCGGGTGGCGAATATTCTGCAGAGACGCGACAGAACCGGCCTTGTGTGTTGGACCATGCATCACCGCGGCATCAAGTTCAACGATGCCTCGCTCATTCGGAAGTCCGCCATATCCAACGCTGGTATCGAGGGGATCGTCTTCAACAATCGCAACTCCGGCGACGACAGCATCCAGCGGATCTTCACCCGCCTGAATCATCTCGTAGGCTTTGCGAGTCGCTTCGGCACCGTTCCCGGACGCGATCACCTTGATGCCCACTTCGTTCTGAGCCGCAGCTCGCGCGGGAGCCGCATGGATTCCTGCAGCGACAGCCGATATTCCGGCGGCCTGCATGAACAATCGACGAGACACATCGGACATCAGCGTTTCTCCGGATTCTGTTCGTTGAGTTTTTCGGTCCACCAAAGAAGCCGCCCGAGACATGGTGTTCACGAGCGGCTTTCTGGAAGAAGTTCCGCCAGGCTCCCGCGAGCCCGGCGGCGATACGCAAACACTATTCTTCGTCAGTGACGCAGCCTTCAGAGGCCGACTTCACCAGACGAATGTACTTGGCCAGGGTTCCTCGAGTTGCCTTGAATGGTGGTGCAACAAAGGCAGTCTGACGCGCCTTGATTTCTGCCGCGGTCAGGTCCACGTTGATCTCGTTCTTTTCGGCATCCACAGTGATCGGATCACCGTCCTTCAGCAGAGCAATCATGCCGCCAACCTGAGCTTCCGGTGTGATGTGCCCGACGATAAAGCCGTGCGATCCACCGCTGAAGCGACCGTCAGTGAGCAACGCGACATCGGACCCCAGTCCTGCACCCATAATGGCCGACGTTGGAGTCAGCATTTCCGGCATGCCTGGTCCGCCCTTTGGTCCTTCGTAACGAATAACGACCACGTCGCCCTTCTGAATACGACCCTGCTCCAGACCTCGCAGCATCAGCTCTTCTGAATCAAAGCAGCGAGCCGGACCGGAGAACACGAGCCCTTCTTTGCCGGTGATCTTCGCGACCGCACCGTCCGGGCACACGTTGCCGCGCATGATGCGAATGTGTCCGCTGGCTTTGATTGGCTTTTCGAGCGGCTGAATAATCTGCTGGTCCGCCTTCAGTCCGGGAAGGCTGCTGAGATTTTCGCCCAGAGTCTTTCCGGTGACCGTCATGCAGTTTCCGTCGATCAGACCTTTCTCCAGCAGGTACTTCAGAACGGCAGGTGTTCCGCCGACCGTGTGCAAATCTTCCATGACGTACTTGCCGCTTGGCTTGAGGTCCGCAAGATACGGAATGCGGTCGCTGACTTTCTGGAAGTCATCAATCGTCAGAGTAACTCCCACGGCGCGAGCCATCGCGATCAGGTGCAGCACGGCGTTGGTCGATCCGCCCGTAACCATGATCAGGACCATCGCGTTTTCGAAAGCTGCCCGAGTCATGATGTCGCGCGGCTTGATGTCCTTTTCGAGCAGGTTGCGAATTGCCGCACCGGCTCGGAAGCACTCTTCCAGCTTCGCAGGATCTTCGGCCGGAATGGATGAGCTGTATGGCAGCGTCATTCCCATTGCTTCGATCGCGGATGCCATCGTGTTGGCTGTGTACATTCCGCCGCAGGCTCCGGCACCTGGACAGCTCTTGCGCACGATGGACGCACGTTCGTCTTCGGAGATCTTCTTTCCGAGGTATTCTCCGTAAGACTGGAAGGCCGAAACGATGTCGAGCTTCTCGCCCTTCAGACCGCAGCCTGGCTTGATCGTGCCGCCATAGATCATCAGCGAAGGTCGATTCAGGCGTCCCATCGCCATCAGGCAGCCTGGCATGTTCTTATCACAGCCTGGCAGTGAAATGTTTGCGTCGTACCATTGAGCTGACATCACGGTTTCGATGGAGTCGGCAATCAGGTCGCGTGACTGAAGTGAGTAAGACATTCCATCGGTGCCCATGGAAATGCCGTCGCTCACGCCGATCGTGTTGAATCGCATTCCGACCAGACCGACAGCCTGAACGCCCTCGTGAACTTTGGCAGCCAGATCCATCAGGTGCATGTTGCAGGGATTGCCTTCGTACCAGACGCTTGAAATCCCAACCTGTGGCTTATTCATATCTTCCGGTGTCATCCCGGTGGCGTAGAGCATCGCCTGGGAAGCACCCTGGGAAGCGGGCAAAGTAATTCGACTGCTGTACTTATTGAGCTGAGTCATGACTGGTTCTTGTTCGGTGGATTTCAGGGACAAAGCAAAGACAAAGTGCGCGTACGCTGGACGCTCCGGAGTTTACGGCAGAACGGAAGGTCAGACCAGGGACTCGCGGTGGATGAGCCTGCGAAAGCGGAAAGCGGAAAGCCGGCGAACGGTGTTTGTCCGCGAGCCAGGTCCGAGCAGATTCTGAGGTTGTCGGGAATCACGTGAGTGGGTTGTTTTCGTCCTGTGGCAGAGGACAAATGCAGATCTGTGATTCAGGCCCGGCAGGGCCGACAAATCCCCTGCCGGGGTCGAAGGCCCCGGTCTGCGGACCTCTGAAATGCAGAGGCCTGAAAGGCCGACACAACCTGTTCGCCTGATCGCGTCACTGTGTCAACCCTTCGGGCCTTGTGGACTGACTTGCGCTACGTTTCCGGTGGCTTACGCACACCGGCAGGGGTTGTGACGGCCTGCCGGGCCTGAATCGCAATCACATGAACACACCCAAGCCGACAAAACAAAAATCTGCTCGTCGAGTCCTATTCTTCGCCTGGCACAGTGAGCTGCTGTCCGTTGTGACGTGCAGTCAGGCTCAGCAGGAATGGCACTGATCGCTTCGCCCAGTCTTCCGGAGATGGGTACATATTCGCACCCGACGAAAAACAACTCTGCAGCATTTCCGTATTGATGATGCCCGGGTTCAAAGGAACCGCGCACATGCCGTCCGGCAGTTCTTCCGCCAGCGCCAGAGTCAATCCTTCGATCGCCCATTTCGAAGCGCAGTAGGGTGCGACTTCAGCGGAGACAGATCGTCCCCAGCCGGAGCTGAAGTTCACAATCACGCCGGCTTTACGAGCAACCATCGCGGGCACAAAGTGACGGATCACATTGGCCACACCAGAAACGTTGACCGACATCACTCGGTCAAACTCCGGAGCACTCAGATTCCAGAGTTTCTCGTTGGGATTGATGACGGCCGCATTGTTCAGCAACAAGTCCGGTGGGCCGCCGTCCCTGATGACGGATGCTGCCCACGAAGAGACTTCTGCGTCACTCGTGACGTCCACTTGAGCGATCTTCGCGCCGCTCAGGGCCGCCGTGGCCTTTGTGACAGCGTCGGGGTTGCTTCCGCATCCAATCACGGTATGTCCGAGTTTCAGAAATCCTCTGGCCATTGCGAAGCCAAGGCCTCGTGAGATTCCGGTGATCACAATTCGACGTGACATGGATGACCCCTGTGACGATTCCGGGCTGGTGATTCTTCAAGCTTTGAAAGTCGAGTCGTGGTCGCTGCGAACGGTGCTGGGACGGAAGGAGGGATCTTTAGCAAGATCCACTACGTCCAATCCGAACTCTTTGTCTTGAAGACGCACTAAATTGCTTTCAGATGACGGTAACTCTGACCGATGCTGACAACCGGATTAGGAGACTGATCCTGTTCAACGTGGCACTGATCCACACCACAAGCTTCGCCGGCTTTCAGGACAGCAGCGATATCAATGACGCCATTGCCAAGTTCTTTGAATGCGTCCGCCGGAACAGCGCCTTCGTCATGTATCACGGGCGTGTCCTTCCTGAGATCTTTCAGGTGCAGCTGGGCAATACGTCCCTTGAGCTGCTCAATGGCCGCCAGTGCATCCAGACCACCGATCTGAGCCCAGAAGACATCGAGTTCAAACTTCACCAGCTTCGGATCAAACTCCGATTTGAAGATGTCGAATCCGGTTTTGCCGTCCGGCAGCTTACCGAATTCAAACGAATGATTGTGATAGTTCAGCTGGATGCCTGCGGCCGCACATTTCTCGCCCGCCTTATTGGCTCGTTCCGCATGCCGCCGATAGTGGTCCGATGTCTCGCGATGACCTTTGCCGATGTATCCGAAGACAAGATGTTTCAGTTTCAGAGCACTGGCTTTCTCAACGACCTGGTCAACGGTTGCTGTGTCTTTGGCGTCCGGATTACCAATGACGTTCCAGTCGAAGAAGCTGCTTGTGACCTTCAGCCCGTTGTCAATGGCAGCGGCAATGATCTCATCGGACTTCATGACGTCACCAAGCTCAACCTGCCAATAGCCTGCTGCCGCAACCGCTTTGATTGTCCCCTTCAAATCGGCAGCCAGCTGATTTCGAACCGTCCAAAGCTGCAATCCGATCTGATCGACGTACTTGTGCTGAATGTGCTGGGCCCAGAGGGGACGCAGGAGTGAAGACGCGGCGACGGCAGAGGCGGCCTGGAGAAACTGGCGACGTTGCATTGTGAGTTTCCTGTCTGAACTTTAGGTCCGGGGCTTTTCATCGCCTTTCGGCCCATGAAGTTTAGTCGCAAAACGTGTGCTCGAAAATCAAAGGCACCTTACTGATCATCTCGTCGAATCAGTCCCTGTTCGATCGCCTTGTTGATTGCCGCATGCATTGGACCGTCGATCAGGTCCGCACTGCGCTTGTCATCCGGATTGCGGTCGCAGTTGAACAGCACGCACCAGCTGATGTTATCCCAGCGGTGGACCAGTTCGCTCGACGTTCCGTCGAGCAGTCCGGTGTGCCAGTAATTCACCTGGTTGTTCCCGAGGTCACGAATGCTCCAGCCAGCACCGTACCAAACCGCAGGATCCTCCGTTTCTTTCAGGACCGGACGTGCTTTCATGAATGCCAGGTTCGCAGGAGTCAGGATCGACTTTTTTCGATGTTCGAGGACGGAAACAAACCGCACCAGATCAGCCGCTGTGGAAGTCCAGCCGCCGTGAGAATCCATGACGGTGAGGTCCCAATAGCCGTACGGCGCTTCGACAGAGGCGATCTTTCCGTCGACTCCGCCTTTGGCCACATCAAACACCAACGGATGACGCCGTCGCTGTTGTCGAAAGTAATGAGCTTCATCCGATGCCAGTTCGGAAAACTGTGTCTTGCCGAGTCTTGTGTGCTTCATTCCGGCGGGGTTCAGAATTCGCTTTCGGATGTAGTCCGCGTACGTTTCTCCGGAGGCGGCTTCGATGATTCGACCCAGCAGGCAGTAGCCCACATTGCTGTAGACGTACTTCTGTCCCGGATCGAAGTCGAGCGGTTGTCGTAGCTGGTAACGGACGATATCGGGGATCTTTGCTGGCTCCTTCAGCGCATCGACTCGTGTGATGTGAACCACCTGGAACATCGTGTCGTTCGATTTGTCACGATCGAATCCGGCCGAGTGATTCAGGAGGTGCCGCACCGTGATTTGTGACCAGCGAGGATCGGCGGCAATCGCCGACTGTGCATCAAACTTCTGTTCGTGCTTCTCCAGCCATGACAGAGCCGTATCGTCGAGTGAAAGCTTGCCATCCTGATGCAGCAGCAGAATGGCGACGCCGGTGAGTGGCTTCGAGACGCTGGCGATTCGCATCACGGTGTCAGGCTTCATGGCGGTCGACGTATCGACATCGGCGTACCCGACGCCTCGATCGAAGATCAGCTTTCCATTTACCGCGATCGCGACTGTCACGCCTGGCAGGTTGTTCTTTTTGAGCACATCCAGCACGAGGTCATTTACGGGAGTGATGTTTTGACCCAGCTTGCCCGAGACCGGAAGTTCGCCTTCGGGGATCTTCAGACTGGTTGATGGCGGCTGTTTCAGAATCCAGACCGCACAGTGATAGGACTTTCGGCTGAGCGAGATCTTTTCCTCAAACTCCAAAACGAAGCCCTCTCCCTTCAACTCCATATCCTTGCGTTGAAATTCTTCCCGGCTCATTCCGACCAGAATGATCCATGGAGACTTCAGAGTGTTTGGTCGGGACGATCCCGTGTAGACAATCTCACCATCCCGGACGTTCGGTTTCAGCGTCGTGATGATGCGCTCTGACTTGGCGAAGGAATCCACAAGGGCTTCCAGCTCCGAAGCGCTCAGCTTCGCGAATTGTTGTTCCTCTGAGTCCGAAGCCTTTGCAGCTTCATCTGCAATGGCCAGTGGGACCAGCGGTGCTGGCAAAGCAGTTGCGGAAATAATGCTGCAGACAGCCAGAAGTCCTCGCAGAAGTCTTCGCGCAGCGAACTGCATTGGTATAGGAAGCGGCTCCGCAAACAGATCACATCGAACCATGAAACTCACCTTTTGCCCGGCAAACCAATTCAACCAAGCCAGGGATTTCTGCCTGTGCAATTGAACAGAGGACCGAGGGATTCTGAATTCGAACGCCCGCTACAATCAGCCATTGGAAGAACGAAATGTGGCCTGATTTCGCACAAAGTGGCCCAGAGTACTGACGGAATCCCAAGTTTCCCTGTCAGGAAGCGACAAACTCAGACAAAACATTATGGAGTCAGGATCTGATTGATCGGCTTGAAAATCGCCGATAAACTGAAGGCCTCTGGTGAAAGGATGAACATGCGATTCTCCTTTCGCGCGTCACGTTGTTTCAGGAAACTGCCATGTCGCCTCAATCCGAAGCCGCCACACTGCTCCAGCGAGTCCAGAAACGACTTGTCACAGTGCGCTTTGCAAAGACTTTGCACTGGTGGACGTTCGGCTCATTGATCGCCGCATGCCTCACCGTTTTGTCGATTCGCCTTCTGGGCCTTCTGCCAGAGTCACAGCAGCGGCTTGGCTGGTTGTTGTGCTTCCCCGCCGCAGCGTCACTTGGCGCGTGGATCTTCTTCCGCCGAGTCGAGCAAACGTCTGCGGCGCGGCTGATTGACCAGCATGCAAAGACAGATGACCTGTTCCTCACACTTGCCACGCTCAATTCTTCAGCCGGCGAATATCAGCCGCTGGTAGAAACATCCGCCGCAAAGGTTGCACCTCGCATCGTTCCTGCAGACGTCGTCCCATTCCGGCCTCAGCGTCCAGTAGGCCTGCAGGCGATCGGCATGATTGCATTGGCTTTGCTTGTCTGGCTGCTGCCGACTCTGGATCCGTTCGGAAAAGTTGAAGCGGCAACCAAGGTGGAACGTCAGAAGAAGGCGGTTGATCAGATCCTGAAGTCGGTCAAGGTGCGCGAAGAGCAGCTGTCGAAGGTCGTGAAGTCCAGCGAAGAGCGTCAGGAGAAAATCGACGCCGAAACGAAGGAACTGATGGCGGCTCTCAAAAAGATGAAGCCCATCGAAAAGCAGATGAACTCCGAAGTTCTGAAACAGCATCGTTCCGAACTGAACAACCTCTGGCAGAATGTTTCCAAAGAAGAGCTTCGTCAGATGCTCAGCCAGTCTGTTTCCGACGAACAGTTTGGTGGCGAGAAATCAAAGAAGATGAACGAGTGGCTGAAGGATCTGCAGAACGGCAAGACCGATGCACTCAAGCAGGAAATGGACAAAGCCCGCGAAACCATGGAGTCGATGCTGAATGCGAAGACTCCTGAGGAGCGTCAGAAGCTAGCCAATGATCTGAAGAAGCAGCTTCAGGATCTGAAGAAGTTTTCATCAAAGAAGGCTGGCTCAAAGGATCTTGAGAACGCTCTGGACAAGGCACTGAAAGCCATGGAAGCACTGGCTCAGAAGCAGAAGTCCGGACAGCAGGGCGAAGAAGGGGAGCAGTCTGAAGAGTCCGAAGGAGAGGAAGAACTGTCTCGCCAGGCGGCCGAGGCGATGAAGGAAGCAATGGAGCTTGCCAAGACTGAACTGGAAGAAGTCGCCCGGTCAGCAGAAGACATGAAGGCGCTCGAGGAAGCTCTGAAGACGCTGCAGCAGGCCGAGAAACTGAACAACGGCGAGCAGATGGATGGCGAAGAGTGCGAAGGCTGTCAGTCGCTGGCCGACTACGCCAAGAAGTTCAAGGAAATGATGGGCCAGAACGGCCAGGGCCAGGACGGCGAAGCGCAGCGAAACGAGCCTGGTGCGATGATGTCAGAAGATGACAGCGACCCGGAAGGCTACAAGGACGAAAAGTCTCGCAGCCAGATTCAGGCCGGCAAAGTGCTGCTGTCCATCAAGACCAAAGAAGCCGCCACTGAGCGTGACTTCAATGAGGAAGACTATCGCAAGTACGAATCTACTGTGAACGAAGTCAAGTCCGGCGTTCAGGCCGCCATCGAGTCTGAGCAGATTCCACCGGGCTACGTCGACAGCATCAAGAAGTACTTCGACTCCCTGGATGCCCCAAAGTCGGAAGCAGCGCCGAAGTAAGACATTCCTTCATTCGCGTGTCGCTCGCCCTCATGTCATCAATTCGTGGCAAAGGAACGGTTGTTCCCTTAGCATCGGATTGCTTTTCGCAGAAAACAAAACTGCGATAATCAAGCGAGAGCGTTCCTTGTGAAGAAGCGTCCCACAAGCGGATGAAAGCCGCTTCGCATTGCGCACACCAGATGTCTGGAATGCTCCCGTCATTTCCACGCACACTCCAGGGCCAGGCGCATGACAAGTTCAAAGGATCCTCAGCCGTTGTTTGAAACCGGTCGCAGAACCATGCTCACAGGAGCGGCTGCGATGATTGCAGGCCAGGCCTTTGGGCAACCGGCGAATAGTGATGAAGGCGGGACACAGGCTGTTCCTCCGGATTTTCGAATTCGCAACAAGCGCATTCATCAGTCTGTGATGGGCTGGTGTTTCAATCCGATGCCGACATCAGAACTGATTGATCACTGTGTGGCGGTAGGACTGGAAGGGATTGAAGGAATTGATCGCAAGTTTTATCCGGAGGCGACTTCAAAGGGACTGAAGATTGCCCTTGTCAGTAGTCACGGCTTTGCAACAGGCCCAGTTGATCGAAGCAATCACGCAGAGTGCATCGGAAAGCTGCGCGAAGCCATCGATGTGGCCGTCCAGTTTGGTTCCAAAAGCGTCATCACATTCACGGGCATGCGAGTGAACGGCATGACGGATGAGACGGCCGAGGAGAACTGCCTGGACTGCTGGAAACAAGTGATTGACTACGCAGAACAGAAGCAGGTGACTCTGTGTCTGGAGCATCTGAATTCCCGCGATGGGTCTCATCCTATGAAAGGACATCCGGGGTATTTTGGTGATGACGTGGATCGCTGCTTCGATCTCGTACGCCGCATGGACTCGCCTCATTTTCGGCTGCTGTTTGATATCTATCACGTTCAGATCATGAACGGCGATGTGATCCGCCGCATTCGCGAAAATCATTCTCTGATCGGCCATTATCACACGGCCGGAAATCCCGGACGATGCGAGATCGATGATCAGCAGGAGATTCAGTACCCGGCGATCCTACGAACAATTGTCGAAACCGGATATCAGGGCTTCGTTGCTCAGGAGTTCATCCCGAC
>JAEUII010000240.1 GCA_016795145.1 Planctomycetaceae bacterium | reverse complement strand
GGAACTGGTCAGTCTGAAACCATCAGCTCGGTACCTGACTTCGTTCTACCTGACAATGTCTGCGGGGGGAGCTGCAGGAGGCCTGTTTGTTGGACTCGGTGCACCAGTCCTTTTCAACAGCTACTGCGAGCTTCCATGGGGAATTTTTTGCTGCATTCTGATCGCCGTCGGAGCCTGGCTGCGTTGCGACGCGAACTTTTCAAAGTCGGTGCCAGCATCGGTTTCACTGAAAGCCGGAGTGATCTTCGGCTCAGTTCTGCTCGCCTTCTTCTCACTGTTCGATGCGACTTCGGAAACGACTCAGGTTGCCACTCGAAATTTCTACGGCGTTCTTCGAATTGACGAGAACAGTGACCCCGTCAGCAATCGCCCGATGCGTGAAATGATCCATGGTCGAGTCGTTCATGGACGTCAGATGCTGGATGAGGCGGGCAGAGACCAGGCGACAACGTACTACACGGTTCACTCCGGCATTGGTCGGCTGCTGCAGCTTCCGTCTCTGGAACCTCGCCGCATCGGTGTTGTGGGACTCGGTGCAGGAACACTGGCAGTTTACGGACGCCAGGGCGACACGATGAAGTTCTATGAAATCAATCCGGATGTCATTCGGCTTGCCTACCAGCATTTCACGTTTCTCTCTGACAGTCAGAGTCATGTGGAAGTGCTGCCAGGTGACGCGCGACTTGTGCTGGAGCGTGAGGAGCCGCAAAAGCTTGATGTGCTGGTTCTTGACGCATTCTCGGGCGATGCCATTCCCGTCCATCTGCTGACTGCAGAGGCGATGGAGATTTACCGACGACACCTGAAGCCGGACGGAATCCTGGCAGTTCACATTTCGAATACGTACTTCAATCTTGAACCTGTTGTGCGAGCCCAGGCGATCGAAATGGGTATGACCTGTCGGCGCTGGGCAACAACCCCGGAGACGGATCCAGGAATCGGCTGTGAGTCTGTCTGGATGCTGGCAACACGAAATGAAGAGGCTCTGAATGCTGCTCTCGGGCCGGAGACGGGAAACCGCAATACGGAACTGGTGTTCTGGACGGACGACCGGAACAACCTGCTGAACGTTCTGAGGTAGTTCTCGCGGACTTTGCCTCTCAGATCAGAAGCCAGGTCAATACCAGCAATAGACAGAGAGCTCCCGTCAGCAGGATCCATGGAGGCTTTGTGGGCGGATGGACTTCGCGCGAAGGATAGTCGCCGCAGGACGGACAACGAGGCGAATCTTCGTACATCGACGCGCCGCATGACGGACAAATGATCGTATCGTTGTCATCCGAGTCGTCGTCTTCCGGGTGGAGTTCTCCCGCATCGTCGTCGAACGACTCGTCTTCCCAGTCATCTTCAGCGTATCGTTTCATTACGTTTCTGCACGAGGACGGGGAGCATTTGCCGATCCGTTGAGCTCTGACGTTTCGTAACCCGACACGTCAGTGAGGGATGAAGCCGGGGTCAGTTCACAGTCAGTGCACCGGCGGTTGGAACCCCCTTTTGTACTGGTCGAAACACCGGGCATGATCCAAAGATGACGGCAAGCGGGCAATCGCAATCGGCAAACAGGGACAATTTGCTTCCGGGACATTGCCGACGAGGCGGGATTCGTCCAAACTTTACCGGCCGTTTCTGTACTCAGGTTGAATTGCTGAATTTCCTTCGTTGAAAGATCGCTTCGAGATGGCTCGGGTGACATTGTCCATTCTGGAAGGCCTTGAACGAGGCCGAGTGTTCCGCAACCTCCAGACTCCGATCACCATCGGCCGTGAGGAAGTGAATGACGTGCAGCTCAATGATGAGCGTGTGAGTCGTCTTCACGCCAAGCTCCAGGAAGATCAGGGTTCTATCCTGTTTACGGATCTCAACAGTACAAACGGAAGTCGCGTCAACGGCCATCCCGTTCAGCTTCGCGTCCTTCGCGCCGGCGATCATCTGCAACTGGGACGGTGTACGTTGCTGTTCGGTTCTGAAGAAGAAATCGCCGCCCGCGCCAAGCAGCTGGGCGTGACGGTTCAGGCTCTCATGCCACTCAGCGGTCCGCCAAGTCGATCAATTCCGGCAGGTGGAGCCGACGACGCAGAATTCAGTGTCGCGGACAACATCAACACGGACCATTTTCTGGCTCCGCTGTTTTACGGTGAGAAACCTCCGTTGCCGACGGCCTTGTCAGCTGGCCAGCGAGCACGTCTGTCGGATGTTCTGACATACATTCATGAGCAGCTTCAGAATATCGTCCTGGATGCTCGACAGAGCGATGTGGACGGCAGCGAAGCGATGGATGTTGCATGGGAGAAGTTCCAGAACATTTTGTTGCTGGAACGAGATCTTTCTCAGTGGCTGCAGCAGGCAGCCAATCCGGATTCGGAACTCCTATAGCCCAGCAGGGGCGCATACTCTGATTGTCGGGCGCCAGGGGAATGTCCTGTTGGTCATTTGCGGACAACTGAAGCTGAGGAGAGAAAGAAAAGCACATCTGCGATTCAGGCCCGGCAGGGCCGACAGATCCCCTGCCGGGGTCGAAGGCCCCGGTTTGCGGACCTCGAATCTGCCAAGGCCTGAAAGGCCGACACAACCCGTT
>JAEUII010000225.1 GCA_016795145.1 Planctomycetaceae bacterium | reverse complement strand
CACACCTGTTGGCGATGACTGGGGGCAGCGGGTCGAACGCCATGAGAAACGAAGGATCTGGCTGGACAACCGTCAGCTACCTCGGAGGCTCCGGCAATGATTTTCTGCAGAACAACGCGACAGGTATAGGCACGCTTCGGTTTGTCGGCGGTGAGGGTCAAAACGCACTAGAGAACAATGCTGATGAGGTTTCAAACATTGAACTCTTCGGCAGCATTGGAGCGGACACCCTGGCCAACGACGGTGATTTCGTCGATGGAATCACCTTCAATGCCTTCGATGGAAGCAACCGCTTCATCAACTCCGGCCATTTCGTTCGGAACGTCGTCTATTCGGGCGGCGCTGGGACGGATCGAATCCTCGATTACGGCTTTGGTTTATCAATGTCCAGCTTCTCGACGGGGGCAGGAAATGACCAGCTGGTTCTTCGCGGATACGGCGCCAGCGGAGTGACGTTCGACGGCGGAGATGGTTCGGATGTCTTCCAGATAGAAGCCACTGCACACCACAGCAATTCCCTTGAGTTTGTCGGTGGCGAAGACAGCGCGGCGGACTTTCTGGTGAACCTTGCTGACGACATCTTTGGCCTGTACTTCGACGGCGGTGCTGGTGCCGATTCTCTTCAGAATAATGGTTCGTTTGCTGAACAGATTCTCTTCTATGGAGGGGGCGGCGACGACACTCTGCTGAACAAAGGATTTGCCGTCAGCGATGTCACCTTCTATGGACGAGATGGCAATGATACTCTGGAGAATCGTGGCGCTGATGGTGGAGCATTCCGGATGTTCGGGGACACAGGAAACGACGTCCTGTTTCAGAGCAGCGGACAGGCATCTTCACTCAGGCTGGAAGGTGGTGACGGGAACGACGTCCTGCAAAACTACTGCGATGCGTTGGCCGAAATCACGCTGCTGGGCGACGATGGCAACGACACCCTGATCAACGGTGGCGACGACATCGGTACGATATGGCTGACTGGCAGTGCCGGAAATAACCGACTCCGCAACTACGGTGATCGAATCCAGTCGATTGTTGTCAGCGATGAGGAAGCAATCACTGGTGCATCGGTCGCCGTACAGAATTCAGGATCATTCATTTCGTCGATCTCCATCAATTCCCGCATCGCACTGATGCTGAATTCCAGCGGCAGCCATATCACGTCGATCGATGTCGATGGGGGAGATGAGTCTGATACGATCACGATCGAAGGAACCGAACTTCCATCGACTCACATCGATGGACGTTCCGGCGACGACACTGTTTCGATCACTGCTTCAATTCCGACGTCTTCAATTGCTCATTTCGACGGGAGCAACGGTAATGATGTCTTCATCGTTGAAGGAACTTTCTCGAGTATTGAATGGTATGGAGGTGAAGGTGATGACACCGCCGTCTTCGCCGCGTCGGCCGACTCAGCTATCCTGTCGGGAGGCCATGGAGATGATTCCTACCAGTTTTCCGGCACCCCATCCGGCAACATCACACTGACCGAATCATGGTCTGGAGAAGACGATGCCAGCCGCGACACGCTGGACTTCTCCGGATTTCTGCCTGGTGCGGTGTCCGTCGATCTGAGTAACACGTCGCCTCAGCAGCAACCCTCCGAATCAGGGACACTCTGGCTTTCACTGTCGGATGAAAATGGATTCGAGAACATTGTGGGCACATCTTTCGCTGATGTGCTCCTGGGGAATGCGCGTCCAAACCTCCTGACCGGGGCCAGGTTTTTGCCCAACGGTCTCACAACCTCTGCAACGCCGGTCGTGTGGAACAGGGAACAGTGGGTGCTTCTGGACTTCGAATCACGTACGAACGAAGGAGAATTTGATTACACTACGGATGACGTCGCGGCGATCGTTCAGCGACTGAGGGACATCTATACCAGTCTGCCAGTACATTTCGTCACGTCCTCCGAAGAACTCCCTGAAGCTGTTCGTCATGACGGGCAGTTTGTAACTATCTACTTCAATGAGACGCCGTCAACGGGACGTCCTGGAGGAGAAGCCTCGGAGATTGATCCGGGGAACATGAATCCTGGTGGCGAAGCTTTTGTGCAGATCAGCGGAATGCTGGGAGGTCGCGAGGTTCTCGACCTGGACTATCTGTCACAATTGACGGCCTCGGAACAACTTGACGGAGATGAAATCCAGGCACCGAATCTGGCAAAGCCTGCCTCTACGTCAGCCAACCTCAGAGCTTTATCGGCAAAGATCGCAGCCCATGAGCTTGGGCATCTGCTCGGAATGCGGCACTACGACGCCTTCGGGCCAATCGGCTTTGGCATTAATGGTCCCCCGGGAGCGTCACTGTTTGTCCCGGCCTATGGTGGCCTTTCAGCCGCGTTCGAAACGGCCGATCATATCATTAGCTCTCCGGCTGCCGTCGGAACCACGCGGTTTAATGACCTGCGCAATCTGTATTTCGGTGAGCGGGAGGCGATTAAGCTCGCTCTGGCCTTCAGTGACTCCGCCCAGATTCACACTGCAGAAACATCGCAACCGCATCAGGAAATCAATTCGGCATCTCCAGTGACTCTGAAACCGCTCGATGCCCCGTCGTTTGCAACCTCTGGCTATGTTCAGGGGAAATCAAGTCGAGCGGATGCACTGATGCTCTCGGGTACAATCGGATTTGACGGCGGGCACAGTGAGAGTGACTGGTATTCCTTCAACGCCAGCGCCGGCGATGTATTTAGCTTTGAAGTACTTTCCCGTTCTCTGGCAAGATATAACTCAAGCTCGTCAACAAGTATTGATTCGATCATTCGAGTGTATGGACAGAACGGACAACTCATACAGTCGCCAAATGGTCCTGCCTTCAATGACGACGACTTCGAAACAAGTGACTCCGCTTTGCTGGATGTAACATTTCGTGAGGCTGGGATCTATTACATCGAAGTCGATACATTTCATCGGTCCTCAGACGACCCGGGGTATGACCGAGCGATCTCGGTACGAGATGAACTGAGGTCACGCCGCGACGACGATGATCCACTTAATGACCTGAGCAGCGCAGAAGCTGATTTCCTGAAACGTCTGGAGGATTCCATTGATGATACAGACAGCGGTTCGTATGAGCTGCTGGCGTATCGGTCGAGTCGAGTCAGCACACACGATGAGATCGATTCCATGCAGGGCGGCCCAGGGGTTGATATCCTGCAGGGAGGCCCCGGCGATGACTACTCGATCGTTGTTCAGGCTGAGACTCCGCTGATGAGTATCCCTGAGACAAGTGACTGGTACGGCTCACTTGTCTTTGGCGATCGTGGCGGGTTTACATGGATGGTGTCTGTCGACTACGGAGATGGCTCAACATGGGAAAGCACAGACGTTCTGCCGAATGTCCCCATCTTCTTTGACCATGCATATACTGACGATGGAACTTATGTCGTCACGGTGACTATTGCCAATGATGATGGCCTGGTCACATCGACCTCCCTTGTGGCTGTCGTTACAAATGTCTCCCCGGTTGCATCTGTTGACGGGAATTCCTGGGGAGTCGCGGGAGGAACCGTACAGTTGAGTTCAACAGCATTCGATCCCGCCGGCGATGCCGATCCATTAAGCTATTACTGGGTCGTTACTCTTGGATCAACGGTCATTACAACTCAAAGCGGCGGGACTTCCTTTGTGTTCGTGCCGATGCAGACCGGACAGTATCGAGTGACATTGACAGTCGATGACGGTGACGGAGGCGTCACTTCAGCCTTCAAAGACGTTACGATCGTACCGCCTGCCAGGGTTTCATCCACAGCAATTGATGACGGAACTGCTCAGAGGTCCATGATTCGAAGCCTGACGATCAGCTTTGATCAGTTCGTAACCGTTCTTCCCGGTGCATTTACGGTTGCCAAACGCGGCGGTGGAACTGTTCCCTTGCTGGCACCTCAGATCAATGTTGCGGGTGGCAAGACAGTGGTCATTCTTCGGTTCGCCTCAGGGCAGCACGTTGGACCAGGCAACTCGCTTGAAGACGGCAACTATGAAGTTCGAATCGATCCGTCGCGGGTGCTGTTTGGCGGTGCCGGAATCGATGGGGACAACAATGGTCTTGCCGGCGGAATGTATGTCTTTGGCAATCAGGCAACTCACAAACTGTTTCGACTCTTTGGAGACGCTAACGGTGATCGTGTCGTGAACACAGCCGACACAAGTTTGTTCAACGCGACTTATCGCAAGATTTCCGGCCAGGCAGGCTACAACTTCGCCTTTGACTACGACGGTGATGGCGATGTGGATGCTCTCGACTATCTGTATATGAGAAATCAGATCAATAAGACGATGTCATTCTTCTGAAGGTGATTCATAAGGAGCTTCCGCGTGAGGGATCACCAGTAATCCGCTTCTCTGAAAGTTGTATCATGCTGCGAGTGTTCTCACTGTTGTGCTTTGCAACTGTTTTTGCAGGCACAGCCCAGGCCGCCATCATCGTTTCATTCTCAGGCACAGGTCTTCCAGCTGCACCCCTGACACTTGGGCTCAGCCAGACGACCAGTATCGATCTCTTTATGGTCTGGGACGGCACGGGGACGAATTTTCTTGATGCATCCGACGGACTTCTCAGTGCTGGCCTCAATGTCCATTATAATACCCCCGGTGGCCCCGTGAGTGTCGTGTCTGGCAGTCCGGCAGCCGGGTGGGATCCGTTTCTGTCAGAGATTACTGTCGACAACACAAACGGAATGACAGCGATCAGTACGACGGTTGCTTTTTTGGACCCGCCTGTGACCGGACTCACTGCTGTACAGATTGCAACGCTGCAGATCCAGGGAAGTGCACTGGGAAGTTCAACGCTGACGCTCTCGGATCTCCTTCCAGATCCTTCCGTCGACACCCTGACTGCTCTCGGGGAGTACCTGGATGACCCTTCGGCATTAGCGCCAGATACTCTGGACTTTAGCCAGTCGCTGGACATCACCGTGACTGCCTTCACTGCGGTACCGGAACCGTCGTGCATTGCGATGCTGGTTGCCATAGCCGGACCGGGTGTGTGGTTGCGGAAAAAGATCACTCGCCGGCGACACGCTTTTGTTTCCACTTAGTCCTGTTGGATTGATCCGGCGGAATGAAAAAAGGAAGACCAGGCAATGACCACTTCGGGGACCGGTGACAATCGCGAAGAAGAAGGTTCAAAAACACCTACACCGGAAAAGCTGCTGTCTGATCCCCGCGCTTCGGCAGGATCTCAATCACAGAATCTTGACACGGGAAACAAAGCGACTGCGGGGAATGCGGCAGACGCCACGATCATCCAGCCACAACACGCGGCAGAGCCTGAACCCGCGGGACTTCAGCAGGGCAGGAAGGCGATTGAGAACATTCCGGAAATTGTCGGTTCTGAACCGTCCGACACAACAGTGATTGGCGTCTCTGCCGGGGCCGGCATTGAAGATTATTTTGAGACGCTGGCAGAAGAAACTGAAGCATTGAATTCCGGATTGAATCGGGCGCCGGTTGTCGGTGACTATCAGCTCGTTTCTGAAATCGGCCGTGGCGCAATGGGGGTTGTTTACAAAGCTCGCCACAGAAAGCTGAATCGACTTGTAGCGCTGAAGATGGTGCTCGCCGGACAAAATGCTTCTCCGGACGCACTGCGGCGTTTTGTGGCCGAAGCAAGGGCGGTCGCAAAGCTTCAACATCCGTCAATTGTTCAGATCTATGACATTGGTGAACATCGTGGTTTGCCGTTCATGGCGCTTGAGCTGATCGATGGGACAGATTTGCAGAAGGATCTTAAAGGGTTGCCTCGCGATGCTCGTCGTGCGGCAGAGCTTGTGGAAGAACTCTGCAGAGCGATGCACTATGCTCATGATCATCAGGTGCTTCACAGAGACCTCAAGCCGGCAAACATCCTGGTGGATCTGCAGGGAAAGGCGAAGATCTCCGACTTCGGACTGGCCAGGACCATCGAAGGAGAAACCAGCGGCCAAACCACGGAAGGGACGGTCATGGGAAGTCCCAGCTACATGCCGCCCGAACAGGCTCTCGGCAAGGTCGCACTGGTTTCACCGAGATCGGATCAGTATTCCCTGGGAGCTGTTCTGTATCAGCTTCTGACTGCACGAGCTCCCTTTGTTGGTTCCACGGCGGTGGAGACCGTGCAGCAGGTTGTTCAGAACGAACCAGTCGCTCCATCGGTGCTGCAGCCCGGGGTTCCGCCCGACATTGAAACGATCTGCCTGAAGGCTCTGCAGAAGTCACCGGACAGTCGGTATGGAAGCTGCCTCGAAATGGCTGCGGATCTTCGACGATTCATCAACGGAGAACCGATCCATGCGCGTCCTGTAAGTCGTCTCGAAAAGCTCCTTCGATGGTGCAGGCGAAACCCTTCCGTTGCAATCCCGTCAGCTCTCTCAGGACTGTTGACGATTGCAATTCTGATCGTTGTTACGTTTGCGTATTTTCAGGCTTCTGCTCAAGCGGATGTCTTAAGTGACGAACGCGACAAACTTCGGGTGCAGGAGCAGATTGCCCGCAACGGACAAAAGGCGGCTCAGGTTGCCGAAGAAAAGGCAAAGCAGCAGGCGACCGAAGCGGATCGCCAGAGAATCATTGCGGAGGAGGCTCAAAAGAAGTCTGACGAAAACGCAAAGCTGGCGACGAAGCAGGCCATTCTGTCGCTTGAGACCATTCAGTTCATTCTGACCGAAGTCGACCGACGGCTGGATGCGATGCCGGGAACACAGCAGCTGCGAATCAGTCTTCTGGAGGTGCTGGAAAAGAAGTGGGAAGAGATTGATCAGCAGATGGCCGGAGGGATTGAAGGAGAAGCGGTCCCGACACTTTTCGCCATTCGGTCTCGAATCGCTTTAATATGGTCTTCGCTCGATCGGGTTGCCGATGCGGACAAACAGTTCAAGATCATTGCGGACCAGGCCGAGCCACGGCTGTTGCTCAAGAACCGCAATGACGCATCTCGCTTCAATGTGGCCCAGAATTTCTCGAACTGGTCCGCTGTTAGGTCTCGAGTCACCGGAAACCCGGCGGATTCAGAATCGTTGCGTGAAAAATCGCTCACGCTGCTGAAGGAGATTCTCGCCGAACCAAAGCCGGCTCCAAAATCGCCACTGCCGTTTCAGGTGAATTCAGCCATCAATCGTGTCCTGTCGCTCTCAGCGTCGGCCAACATCAAGATGGGACAGCGGCCGAGGGCAAAGGAGCAGTTCGAAGAGATTGAACGCACGGCGAATGAAGTACTTGGCGAGATCGATGCAGGAGCAGACTGGTTCAGGACAATTCCACCATCGATGCAGCCGCTCATTCGCAGGGCTTTCCTGCAGGACCAGGATCTGGCCAGATCGGGACTGGCCGGACTGAAAATTCGTGACGGCAAGGCAGATGAAGGACTCGCAGACATTGAATCCGTTATCGCTCGAAACAGGGCGGCGCTCGCTGAAGCACCGGATGATCGGCTGATCATTGAAAATGTCGCTCAGCATCTTCGCGCGTATTCGCAGGCACTGCTTCGCCTGGGCCGCTTTCAGCAGGCAGTGGCTCCACTGGAAGAAGCCGTTACTCTCAGTGAAAAGAACGTCGAAGCCGATCCCCTCTCGGCTGTCTTTCGGAAATCTCTCGCGAACAGTCAGTACTCGCTGTCTCAGACGAAAGACCTCGCAGGAGACTCGGAGGCTGCGTTAAGGCTTGCCGAGCGAGCACGATTGCGGCGTGAAGAACTTGTGAAGTTATCTCCAGATGTCAGCAATCAGACCAGCCTGATGCTATGCTCTGCTCGTACCGGCAACAGTGAGGCGACATTGAAACTGGTCGATCAGTTGTTGCCGTTTGCACCGAAGTACCCGGAGCTTTCCATCGATATTGCCAGAGCTCTCAGCCAAATCAGTCGTTACCAGGAAGAGAATGCTCGTCCTGCAATCCTTGGCAAAGCCATGGACTCGATTGAACAGGCAATCAAAGACGGAATGCGAGATCCGACCATGCTGTCCCTGGAAGTCGACTTTCTGCCGCTCAAGGACAACGAGCGGTTTCAAACTGCCGTGATGAACCTGTCGAATGGAAACCGTTAATTCTCCGCATTTGACAATGGGTAGCACAGGCGAAGCCTGTGACGCGCAGCGGCCGGAAGCCGAAGTGAACGCGTGGTGGTGTCAGTGCATCCTGACTCGGCAATACCACATCCGGGCATCGGCTTCCGGCGCCTGCGGCACACGCACTTCGTACGTGCTACCCATTGTAGAACGGCTGTTCTCAGCCGTTTACTGATAACCCAAACGCAAAGCGATTGAGGACAATCGCTCTACATTGGGTTCCACTGCCACCGGGATCGGCGCGATTGTTGGCGACCGGCTGAATCGGTAGAGTTCTTGGAAGCCAGTCTGGGCAGCGTCGAACGCATGTGCATGATTCGACTTGTGCTGCGATGCCGCATCCTATGGACTGGCGAAGCTCGAATTCAGGCGAGGAGACTGCACATGGTAACGTATCGTGACTACACGTTTCTCGGGATGACTCAGAGCCTTTGTCCTGATTGCCTCGCGCTGGTTCCGGCGAAAGTGATTTCACGCGACGGGCGAGTTTACTTTCGCAAGACGTGTGCGATCCACGGCGTTCGAGAAGACTTTGTGTGCAGTGACGTCCGCTGGTTCGACCGAACGGACTACAGCCTTCCCGGAAAAGTGCCGGAGACGTTTGGAGTCTCACCCGACCGAGGCTGTCCGTTTGACTGCGGGCTGTGTACGGAGCATGAGCAGCATACCTGCATCGGGCTGCTGGAAATCAATTCGGCATGTAATCTCGAATGTCCAATGTGCTTTGCCGTCAGCGGGCCTGGTGGAAGCCATCTGAGCTACGAAGAGTGCGTTACGGCCATTGATCGCCTGGTCGAAATTGAAGGACGGCCGGAGATTCTGCAGTTGTCCGGCGGTGAGCCCACCATTCATCCTCGGTTCCTGGACATCCACCGGTACGCGTGTGACCAGCCGATCGACATCGTGATGATCAACACGAACGGCATTCGCCTGGCGCGAGACCGGGAGTTTCTGGAAGCCGTCGCAGAACGTCGCAAGCGGACGGAAATCTATCTGCAGTTTGATTCGTTCCGCGACTCCGGCACGGAAGTCCTTCGTGGCGCGTCGCTGGTGGAGACAAAGCTGAAAGCCATCGAGCGGCTTGGCGAAGTCGGGCTCAATACGATCCTCGTGTGTACTCTGCAACCCGGCATCAACGATGATGAGATCGGAAAGATCGTCGAGTTCGGCATCGAACGTCCCTGGATCACGGGCGTGAGTTTTCAGCCAGCAACCTACAGTGGCCGCTACGTGCTCCCGGAAACACTCGAACAGCGCATCACGTTTCCCGATGTCATCAAAGCCGTGGCGGCTCAGGCGAACGGCTGGGCGGAATCCGATTTTGCGCCGCTGCCGTGTGCTCATCCGAATGGGCACACGCTGTCGTACGCATATCGGTCTGGCAGTCGAGTCACTCCGCTGGCTCGATTCGTCGAACTGGAAAAGCACCTGGATCTCCTGTCAGGACGCATCACCTTCAATCGGGAACGCGCGAAAGAACTGATCGGGGAATATCTGTCTCGCCAGGCCTGCGGTGGTGGAGACTGCGGCTGCGGCGAAGTCAGTCTGGGCATGACACCAGCATTCAGGGCAGGGCAGGCGGGTTCGCCATTGAAGCTTCTGAACATTCCAGGAACGTCAGGCTCCAGCAATACAACAGAACAGTCAGGCATCGAATCAGTTTCGCCGGAAGTCATGCAGGACGCCATGCAGTTCTTTACTCGAGCACTCACCGAACAGCTTCATCCGAAAGACATGTTCCGAATCACAACGACGTCGTTCATGGATGCGTACAACTTCGACGTCCGTCAGCTGATGAAGGAATGCGTGCACTTCGTCCTTCCATCGAAGCACGTCGTCCCATTCTCGGCGCACAACGTGCTGTACCGACCGGGGCATGTGTCGTTGCCGCCACTGACGGAACGAGTCGAATTGAAAGTGGGCGGCTGACAGAAACAGCAGCGAGATCCCGCGACTTTCTTATTTGCGGTCGAGGACCAGCAGGCCGGTGATCGTCAAGCCGATGCCCAGGATTCCCATGCCGGACAGAGTTTCATTGAACACAACCACGGCTCCGATTGCACACATGGCGTTTTGCGACGCGTTGATGACGTTCGCTCGACTAATCGTCAGATGTCGCATCGCGTGAGTAATCGCGAAAAATCCGAGAGCGTTGAATGTTCCTGCAGTGGCCATCGTCAGCCATTCCGAAGGCTTCGTTTGAGCAATCTCCTGAAGCGGCAGCATCGTCAGACTGATCGGACACAGCACAAGAAATCCCGCCGCACTGAACAGGAAGAGTGTCGCAGCAACAGGCATCTGCGATCGAACGGCTTTGCGGATGAAGACTCCTGTCACGCCGTAACAGAGCCCTGAGAGAATCGACAGCCCAACTCCCGCCGCGACGCTTAGCCCTTGTCCCTTCGGCTGAGTCATCGTCTTTTCAAGGGCTTTGTCATCCGCCGCTTCGATGTCTTCCGACTGTGCCGTGTTGTCCGGCGCTGGGGCAGAACGGGACTGAGCGGCTGTGGACAGGAAGACGATCGACGCCACCATGAGTGCCATCGCGATTCCCGTGCGGATGCTGACCTGATCCCCCAGCACGGTTCGCCCAACAATGGCGCCACTGCAGATGATCGAAGCAAAACAGATCGGAACAGAGATCGCGAGACCGATGGCTCGGAGCGACATCTGAAAAGCGAAGTTCCCGCCAAGCTGATTGAAGAAGGCGGCAACAGCGATCGGCCAGACAAACTCCCAGGCCGCGAATGACGTCTGTCCTCGCAAACGGCGAATCGAAAGCAGCGTGACGGCAATCAGGAACGTAGGAAGAGCCTTCGTGCCCGCAACCCACATGTCCCAGCCAGGACCTCCGTCGGACTTGGCCAGCCCGCGCAGAGCCATGTTCGCGACAGAATACGTTGCTGCAGCGAACAGCCCCAGCAGTAGTGATCGGAACGCGATCGTGGCTTCCGTGTTCGTGTCGAGCGAAGTCGCAGGACTCTCGATGCCGGTCGCTTCTGCCTCTGCAGGGGCTGGCGTTGGAGGAGTGTTGGGATTCGAGGAGCTTCCGGACATGAGGGCCGTAGCAGTTACGCAGAGCGAATGGGTGATAACGACCGGGAAGCCGGAAGTGAATTGGGCGAATCATAGGCATGTCTCGACCTGAGGCGAGAACGCGACATAGTTTTTCACATGATTCTCACTTCCCCCACCTCGCCATCCGTTCAATGTCGGCGATCTTTGCCGGGAACTCGTCGCGCGCTCCGAGGAAAACGAAGCGGGCTCACGATGATCGAGCTGGTGATGGTGGTGCTGGTGATTGGCATCCTCACGGCGCTTGCGGCCCCGAAGATCTCGACGTCGCTGGACACTCGTTCCGTAGATGCAGCGGTGTCGCTTCTTCAGGCAGAACTCAAAGGAGCCCAGCAACTTGCGCTAACCCGAAGTTCGACCGTGACCGTCGAGTTCACGCAGTCGGCTCACACGTGGCAGGTCTCCATGCTGCGGGATGGACGCAAAGAGGTTGTTCGGTCCGTGACGCTGGCGGGATCGCCATGGAACTGTCAGCTTTCGGGCTTGCTGACCGGAACCAAGCAGGAGGCTGTCAAAACCGCCACGCTGACCGTCAACGGTGCTGGCGTCTGGAACTCGACGTTACGAATCGGTCTGCTCGCCGGACGCGCAGAAAGTCGAGTCGTCGTCGATGCGGCATCAGGTGTTATCTCCGTGGAGCAGGTAACACGATGAAGCCGTCATCTTCCGCCGAACATCTGCGACGTGCTGGGTTCACTCTGGCCGAGCTGCTTGTCAGCGTCACTGTAGCCGGCATTCTGCTGGTTGGACTCGGATCCGCGCTCACCATGGTGACTCGAAGCATGCGACCGGATGCCAGTGCCGCCGTGACTCTGGATGCGGCCAGAGCAATACGGCTTCTGGAAGACGATCTTCGGTTTAGTTCTCACGTGTTGTCTCGCAGTGCAACTTCTGTGAAGCTGCTGACGACAGACGCCGACCAGAACGGAAATCCAGATGTCGTTGAATACAACTGGTCCGGCACATCCGGCGCATCTCTGACGCGAACGGTAAATGGAGGCACGGCGGTTGCGGTTTGCGCGGACGTCGTCGACTTCGCGCTGGAGTTTCTGAACGACGGAGAGTCGCGAGCGGTACTGACTTCCAGCGCGGCGGGAGGCGAAGTTCTGCTTCAGAGCCACACGTCCACAAGCAACATGACATGGCACACCGTGGGATACTCGGATGCGTACGGACAGTTGATACAGCCATCGTCGTTTACTGGTACCGCAGCTTTGACCGGTAGTGATGAATGGAAGATTACGCGCGTCGACTACTACGCGAAACGTGAAACGTACGATTCGGCGACCTATCGTTTCGATCTGGATCTTGCAGGCGACGACGGGCTGCCTTCGCATGAGCATCTCTATCAGGCCACTCTTGACCCCAGCGTCGCCTCTTCGACGGGAGGCTGGTACAGCGTTGCAGTCAGTGACTGCCCGTGGATCGATGCAACTCAACCCGTGACTTTGACACTCACGTATCTCGATGACTCGAACCGCCTGATGATCGTGGAATCGTCAGCGTCCGGAGCGAGCGGAATGCTGACGACAGACGAATCCGCGACGGAGTGGCTTCGACCATCACACAATCGAAGTCTGTTGTATCGAGTGTACGGCATGAAGCGAACAAAGGCTCATTCCGATGAATCAGTGTCTGTCCGTCGGCTGATGTTCGCCAACATCCGACTTGCAACCAGCGCATTGGTTGCACAACCTCTTCATGCCGGCGCGGAGCTGATGAACCGGCCATTTGATACGACGCATAAGGCACTCACGAATTTCAGCAACTGGTCGCTGACCGACGATAGTAACAGCGACGGCAGCGTGGACTGGAACGTGTCGGCAACGAGCTCACCGTCGACATCAACGGTCGCCTCTGGCTTGTGGACAGCCTCCAGCCAGTCTCTGCAATTGAATGGCTCCATCGCCGCGGGCAGCACGGTTCAGACTCATGTCGTTTGCCGCGACACATCTTCGGCGACTGGTGGCATTCAGATTCGCATGGCGGTTCCCACCACGTCAAGTTCCTCCAGCGTCTCTTCGCTGCTGATGCTGGAACTGCAGTCGGATGGAAGTCAAACGCTGACTGTGTACGAAGAAGCCAGCACAAACGTCTATGCCAAAGCGGCTCAGTACCGATCGCTCGTCTCCGGCCTTCAGGACATACATTGTGTGATGAACACCTCGTCGCAGACTTTGCATGTCTGGGTGAACGGAGTCTGGATGGGCGCCCATCGCATTGGACTGATCTCCTCTCCGTCCGTCACAGCGACCGTGCAAATTCAGGCGGGAGCAAGCTCCTGTGAATTCGATGCGTGCGAAGTTTGCACGTGGTCGTCTTCTGGCGGCACATCGGTGGAGGGCTCGCTATGAAGTCTGCGAGATGTGCTGCTTCAACATTCCACAGACGTGGAATCACCCTGGCCGAGACTGCTCTGGCAACATTCATTGTCGGCATTCTCGTCTGCGCCGCGCTGCAGTCGATGGGGTCTTCACTGCAGACTCACGCATTCGCAAAGTCGCGAGTCCAGGCAGTATTGCTCGCAGAACAACTGCTGGCCGAACTCAGCGTTTTGCCGTGGTGCGAAGAAGGTCAGACGTCACCTGTGATTGGTCGCGAAACGGGCGAGACAACAGGGATCATCCGACGAAATCAGCTGGACGACATGGATGACTTTGATGGATGGTCAGAATCTCCTTCAAAGCGAGATGGCACGCTTCTGACGGGCACTTCAGGGCAAACTCGCACCGTCACAATCAACAATGTTTCGGCATCGGATTTTGTAACCACTGTCGCCGACAACGCAGATTCCGGACTCCGCCTGATCACCGTCGTCGTCTCCGATGACACTGGCGAACTCGCTCGCAGCTCAGCACTTCTCAGTCGATCCGAACTCGGTCTTCGAGCCTCACGTCTTGAACAACGAGGAGTGCCGAATGATTAGCCGCACTCTGCATCGGCCTCGGCACATCGGGCGAAGAATTCGCTCCCGACGAGGCGCCTTGTTGCTGCTGGTTTTGATTACAGGGACAATCATCTGCACGATCAGCCTGGCTGCACTAGTGGTTCAGTCGATTCACCTGGACCAGGGCACTCAGCAGATCGATTCGGTCCGTTCCCGCTGGTCTGCACGATCCGGGATCTCGGCCGCCACGCAGCAGATTTCCGGCCAAACGACATGGCGTTCGTCAAAGACTCCGGGCACCTGGCAGAACAACGTGCAGCTTGACGGAACACGCTGGAGTGTCACGGCGAGCGATCCAACGGACAGCAGTTTCTCCGACGATTCCACAGATCCGGTGCTGCTCCGCTCCAACGCGACCCTTGGCGACGCGATCCAGAAATCTGCGGCGACGTATCTTTCCGAATCTTCGGTTCGTCAGCCATGTTTGTTCCTCGTCTGTGCAAACGATGACCTGACGATGGAAAATGCCACAGTGGAGGGCAGTGGCTGGATTGGATGCCGTGATCAGGTGTCAGTGAGTGGCACGAATTCGATTCGAGCGGACGTGATGTCGGGCCGGTCATTTTCCGCATCTGGAATTCAGCATCGGCAAATCACAAGCAGTGAAATCGAAGCTGTTCCCGCCTTCGCTGACTTTGCGGACATCGCAGCTTTGGGGACGACCGTCACTGCGTCTCAAATCCCGACAGCTTCGGCGGCAAATACGGAAACGATTCTGAACAGAGACTTTGGCCGAGGCGATGTGGGCTGGTCGATTCAGCCGTCGGGAACGCTCGATACGTATTCCAGTGGAGGTGTCAGCGATTCGTCCTGTGCCGAAATATCAAACCGGTCCAGTTCCTCCTGCGGGCTGTGTTACGACGTCACAGGAATCCTGCGGAACGGACTCAGCACACGAGTTTCAGCGGCGGTGCTGCCGGAATGGTATTCGACGCCGTTCGAATTTTCGCTGGTGGTCACCACAACAAACGGAACGACAACGGCGAGCTGGACATCATCGTCCGTCGCACCTGGCTGGTTCTACTGGAACTATCAGACGATCACTGCGACTCTGACGCCAACATGGACGGGCCGACTGACATCCGCGATTTTGAAGATACGAACGAATGGCTCCGGCTCGGCAGGGATTCAGCCGTTTCTTGTCGACAATGTCAGCGTCCGGATCACATCGGCACCGTCTGGCAAAGCGATCTACCGAACCGTCGTTTCGCCCGCAACCAATCCCTTTGGCGTGACATCGAACAGTCAGGGCATCTACGTGCTGGATATGAATGGAGCGGACCTGGTCATTTCTGACTGCATGATCGTCGGTACTCTGATCATCAGGAATGCCGATACGGTGACGGTTGGAAATGGTCCTGTTCAATGGCGTCCTGCAAAGCCGGGTCTGCCATCGCTGATCGTGGACGGCAACGTGGTCCTTTCGACAACCCGTGTGGCTCTGACCGAACGCGAACTGGGAACCAACTTCAACCCCACGGGAACGCCAGACGAAAATGGCATTCAGGAATCGAACCTGAATGACTCGTATCGATCGTGGATCCGAGGACTCGTGTATGCTTCCGGCGACTTGAGCTTCAGTGGCGACGTGCGTCTTCAGGGATGTGCTCTGGCAGGTGACGATCTCATATTTGAACAGCGAGTCACATTGTCCCGGCTTCCGGAGATGCTGACCATTCCTCGCACCGGCACTCATCGCAGCGACACATTCCTTCGCGAAACAACCGGCGTGGTGCGCGAGTTTGATTAGAGCTTCGTCACGGCTTGAAGTTCGGGACGTAGTGGAACTCGCTAGAGTTCCCACCGGCAGCCGTGCTTCGTCTCGCTTTGCATCTCAGGACACCGACTTTCTGGCGGGGGTGAGACGCGGGGATCTTTAGCAAGATCCACTACCTTGCCGGACTGACGAAAATCCCCGTGAATTTCCGCATCTCAAGGCTCATTAACGTGATCTAGGTCTGTCCACGGACGATTCGCTATGCTGCCCCCGTGGCCGGCAGTACGGCCGCTCGTTCTTTGTCGCAGAATGGATGCTCGACACGGATGTCTCAGACCCAGATTCTCAACGTGATCTTTGCCGCTCACGCCCGGAGCACGCACCACAAACTGGCTCTGGATGCGCTGACACATCTGCAGAATGGTCAGGCTGATCGATGGCGAACTCTGATCCTCAGCCAGCACTCCGCATATCTCGACGGAGCCAAAGCGCCGGATGATGATTTCAAGGACTTTCGAAATCACGTCCTGCATGTGAGTGAGAACTTCTGGGGCGGCGCTGTCTCCGCGGCGCAGAACTGGTACGGCACGTTCGTCGATCTTCTGCGTGCTCAGGACTGGAAGGAAGCCGCGTATGCCGCCGGCGTTCTGAGCCACTATTACAGCGATCCGCTGATGCCGTTTCACACCGGACAGTCCGAAGCTGAAGGTGCCGTCCATCGTGCGTGTGAATGGAGCGTAACGCAAAGCTATGACACCCTGAAAAACATGATGGTGACGAACCGGATGTACCCGGCGATGTCAGCACCGGCTTCCAGTGACTGGCTCGGCGACATGGTCCGAACCGGCGCACAGAAGTCGCATGCCTACTATGAGCTTCTGATTGATCACTATAACCTCAGTGTCGGCGTGAAAAATCCGCAGGCCGGAATGGACCTGGTTGCTCAGCAGTCAGTCGCAGAATGTCTCGCGCATGCGACGGTGGGGTTTGCAGCAATCCTCGATCGCGCGTTTGTGGAATCGGCATCGATCGTTCCCGATGTTCCGCTGACATTGCAAAACGTTCTTTCGACCATCAACGTTCCGATTCGAAAGCTCGTCAATAAGCTCGCGGATGCTCGTGATAAGACAGCCGTGGAAGCCATCTGGAAAGAAGTTCAGACAACTGGCAAAGCGGTAGAGTCTCTGCCGGAGAGTGAGAAGCTGGTCCGGCAATTCCATGCGGCAGAAGTGCTAAAGGTTCCACTCAGTGTTCTGGATGCTCAGAAACCAAAACCGGCCGGGCAAAAATATGTGATGCCACCAACTGCTTCGTTGCCGGCCGGAAATGAAGAGCAGAGCAAGGACGCCAGCGTCAACAATCGTTTGATTTCACTTCCGGGGCGAAAAGCGGAGCCCCCGAAGCCGGTTGCGACTCCGCCCGTGAATACGGTGGCGCCTGCCGCACCTCAGCCGGTGAAGCAGGTCGTGCCGCCGGTTGCGGCCGTGGCGAAACCGGTCATGCCGGCAACCTTGCCGATGACACCGCCTGCTCCCGTCGTGGCATCTCCGCCACAGGCAACTCCGGAGGCAACACTTTCGCAGCAACCAAAACCAGTCGTCAGTCTTCCCGAGGGCACGAAAGCGCGAGGAGCGAAGTACTATCTGACGATGGATGCGGACATCGTGGATGCGCCTTCGATTGGTCCAAAGACAGCCAGTCGATTTCAGGAGATCGGCATTCGCAGCATCAGCGAGTTCATGAATGCAGATGTCAACGACATGGCGGCCAAATTCAACAGCCGTCAGTTTTCAAAAGATGTGCTTCGAGACTGGCAGGATCAATCACGACTGATGCTGACCGTGCCTGGGCTTCGAGGCCACGATGCTCAGCTTCTTGTGGCCGCGGAGATTCGCAACCGCGACGATCTTTCTCGAGCTGATGCCGAACAGCTGTTGTATTCGCTCGACACCATCGTTGAATCGTCCGAGGGTCGCCGCATCCTCCGCGACAGTGCACCACCGGACCTCGCCGAAGTGCGTAGCTGGATCTCCGGAGCTATCTCCGCTCTGACACTGAAAGCCGGCTGAGCACGGAATAGCGAGGAAGACAACTCCCTCAGCATGCGTTTTGCCTCGGTCGCAGCGTGCTAATCGTGCGAAATCGGTGAACTGTCGGGAGTCTCTGCTTTCCCGGACTCTTCTCAACGGTAGTCTACCGCGTTCGAAATTGTCTCCGCGAAGATGTTGGTGCGGGAAGCTGACGCAGGCACAAGGGTTGACGGGCGAAACAGACAGGATGAAATGATGGCGAGTGATATGCCCAAATGGGAACCCGATGGTGGCCTGCATTTTCGCACACTGGCAACCAGCGGTCGCGCGCGGCGAGGCCGTTTTGTGACGGCACATGGTGTCGTCGAGACTCCGCACTTCATGCCCGTGGGTACTCAGGCCACGGTGAAATGTGTGCTGCCCGATCAAGTCGCCGCAACGGGTGCTCAGGTGGTCCTGGCGAACACTTATCACATGGGGATCCTCGATCGAACTCAGATCGTTGAACGCCTTGGCGGTCTCCATTCAATGATGCGATGGAATCAGTCGATCCTGACAGACTCCGGCGGGTTTCAGGTCTTCAGTTTGCCGGAGCGGAAGATCACCGAGGAAGGTGTGAGCTTTCAGTTTCGATCCGGCCGCAAGGATTCCGACACGACACCGATGACTCTGTCACCAGAAAGCGCGATGGACATTCAGCGCCGGCTGGGCGCGGACATTGTGATGGCGTTCGATGAATGTGTCGATCACCGAATGCCTCCGAAGTACATGGCAGAATCTCTGGACCGAACGTTTCGCTGGCTGAAGCGATGCAAGGCCGTGGAGATCCAGCCCCATCAGCATCTGTTCGGAATCATTCAGGGTGGAATGGAACTGGAGCTTCGTTCGAAGGCCGTACGACAGGTGACTTCGCTGAACCTTCCGGGTTATGCGATCGGCGGAGTCTCCGTCGGAGAAGGTCACGATGCGATGGTGCGAGTCGTTCGGCATACGGCCCCGTTGATGCCCGACGATCAGGTTCGGTACCTCATGGGTGTTGGTCTGCCGGAAGATCTTGTAGCGGCGGTCGAATGTGGAATGGACATTTTCGACTGCATCATCCCGACTCGATATGCCCGCGAAGGCACAGTATTTACATGGGACGGAAAGATGCGTCTTCAGGACAAGACGTACCGCAAAGATCGCTACCCGATCGACACGGCGTGCGAATGCCCAACCTGTTCAGGCGGTTTCAGTCGAGCTTATCTGCGCCATCTGCTGTTTGCGGATGAGCCACTCTATGGGACACTGGCGACGCTCCACAACCTGCACTTCTATCAGGATCTGATGCGAGCCATGCGGCAGGCCATCGAAGACGATCGCTTGTCCTCCTGGGCCGAATCCTTCCGAGCACGGCATCTGAAGGGACGCGAAGTAAGCGGGGGGAAGAGGTGAGAGGGTTCAGGGTTCAGTAGACACGAATCCATTGAGGCCCTCCCCCGAGCTTGCTGACGCTCGCTCGACCCCTCCCGTACTTCGTACAGGCGGGGAGGATCATTCACCAAGAGACACCGAAAACTGAACACTGAATACTTCTCCCCCCTTTGCCCGGTGGAAGAATCTGTGCACAATCCTGCCATGACAACAGCAATCTCGATTCAGCAGGTGGGCAAAACGTTTGGGGCGGTCCGGGCTCTGGATGATGTCAGCTTCGACATCATAACCGGGGAACTCCACGCGATCATGGGAGAAAACGGCGCTGGCAAGAGCACGCTGATGAAGATCCTTGCCGGCGTCATCACTCAGTATGACGGTGCTCTGGTCGTTGATGGAAACAGAGCAGCGTTCCAGGGAACTCGCGATGCCGAAGCGTCGGGCATCAGCATCATTCATCAGGAACTGAACCTCGTTGAGCAACTGAGTGTTGCGGCAAACATCTTCCTTGGACGCGAGTTAACTCGCTTCTATGGATTCCTGAATCACCCGGAGATGGAACGTCGTGCGACTGTGATTCTGGCCGAGCTGGAGTCGGGGATCGCTCCCGATGCTCTGGTGAGTACTCTGCGAGTGGGCGATCAGCAGCTTGTCGAGATTGCTCGCGCGCTGATGCTCCAGACTCGCATTCTGATCATGGACGAACCCACAAGTGCTCTGACAGAAGCCGAGGTTGCGAGGCTGTACCGAGTGATCGAGCGACTTCGGGCGAAGGGCGTGACGATTCTGTATATCTCGCACAAGATGGACGAAGTGTTTCACCTGTCAGACCGGATCACGGTCCTTCGCGACGGCCGATTTGTGCAGACGGTTGCAACGAAGGACACGAATCCACGCGAGATTGCTCACCTGATGGTTGGGCGAGAAATCAGTGTGCGTGAGAAGGCTCGAACGATTCAGGCTGCCGATGTGGTTCTGGAAGTAAAGAACCTGTCTTTGCCATGGCCTGGAAGAGCAGGAAAATGGCGATTGAAAGACGTCTCATTCCGGTTGCGGAAAGGCGAGATTCTTGGAGTCGCCGGCCTGATGGGGGCAGGGCGGACGGAACTTCTGGAATGCCTGTTTGGTGCGTCGGAACATCGATCGACGGGCGACATTTTGCTCGACGGAAGAGCTTGTGACTTTCGGCATCCGGCTCAGGCGATGCAGGCCGGAATTGCGATGGTGACGGAAGATCGGAAGAGGCTGGGACTGTTCAGCCAACTCAGCGTGGGTGAGAACATCTCGATCAGTGCTCTGTCCGAAGTCTCATCCGCTGGCATCATTTCCGGGAGTCGTGAACGAGCGGCAGTCACAGATCAGATTCGGACGCTGCGAGTTCGTACGGCCTCCGAAGAAGCCGGGATTACCACGCTCAGCGGAGGGAACCAGCAGAAGTGCATCATCGCGCGTTGCCTGCTGACGGAACCTCGTGTACTTCTTTTGGACGATCCGACTCGTGGCGTGGATATTGGTGCGAAGTCAGAGCTGTATCAGTTAATGGAAGATCTGGCTTCGAATGGAATGTCGATCCTTGTCACCTCCAGCGAGCTTCCGGAACTATTGAGTGTCTGCGATCGAATTCTTGTGCTGAAAGAAGGTCGACTGACCGCAGAGTTCGCAGCGAGCGATGCCACCGAACAGAAGATCATGGAAGCAGCAACTGGACCTGGACTCTGAAGAAGATTCCTCACAGCGAGTCGAGACGAACAGCAGATTTGGCGCACGTCAAGTGTGAAAACTGCGAGAATGGCCGATTGAAGAATCCTGCGAATTGCCGCAAAAACACGATGGCTTCCGCTCAGACCAGTCGCCATTGTGGCACATTCCTGCCACGGTTATAGTTTCAGCCCGACCTTTGAAATTGAAGAGGTCGGCACGGAAGAACTGAGAACAGTAACCGTGATGGATTGAATGTGGATCCAGACGGTTTGTGTGGCGAGGCCGGAGGCCTCATAGTTGTATCGTTTTGTGATATGGCGTTTACTCATTTGTTTGCTCAGGACGAACAGTTTCTGCGGCTTGTCCGCCGGGAGACTGATGTTGATCTTGTGACCGCCGCGCTGGAGATTGCGCGAGACGGCCAGAACGATCTTCGTTTCGAGCCGACGAAGTCTCGGATTCAGAAGAGCATTGCCCGGCTGACACACCCGGTGACCCAGGCTGGTTCGGATCTGGAAGAATTGAAACTTCTGATCCGTTACATGACTGAAGAGCTGAACCTGCACGGTGACGATGACTTCCTGAACGACCCGGAAGCCAGCTATCTGAATCGCGTTCTGGAGACTGGTCGGGGTATTCCGATCTCTCTGTCTCTGGTCTATTTGAAAGTCGCGAACGAGCTGGGAATTCCGCTCGAACCAATCAGCGCCCCTCATCATTTTCTGACTCGTCTGCAAACCGATCAGGGAAACCTGTACGTCAATGCGTTTGAGCAGGGACGGATCATGGATGAGATGGAGTGCATCGAGTGGCTGCATGGCGTCACTGAGCTGCCTCTGTCGGAGATTCGGCGATCGCTGAAGCCCGTGGATGAGCGAACGATCGTGATTCGGATGCTCAATAACCTCAAGGCCGTTTTTGGCAGTCGTGAACACTGGGCATCCGCATGGCGGGTTCAGTGTCGCCTGTCGATGCTGATTCCAGGATCGTGGCGTGAGCGCCGCGATCATGCCATCCTGACTTTGCGAGCAGGGCGATATGGCGAAGCGATCTGCATGCTGGAACACTGCCTCTCCGTTTGTCCGGCAGAAGATCGTCACTACCTTCAGGATCATCTGAAGCAGGCGAAGCGACTGGCACCCTGCTGCAACTAGGGATCTGTCAGAACAACGAAGAGGAATTCGTCATTCCCGCGCAGGCGGGAACCCAGAACGTTGAAAGTTGTTCCCGCCTGCGCGGGAATGACGGCTAAACCCAAGTTGTTGTTCTGGCGAACCACCAGGGATCTTTAGCAAGATCCACTACCTTCAACCCGAACTCTTTGCACGCGTAAAGATCCCGCATGATTGTTCTCCCCGCGACTGTTTTTTAGCGACAAGCACGTCTCGAAAAGGCTTCTCACTGGTCGCTTGCGGAAAACCGTCTACAACCTCTCCCAGACCGATCTGATGTCCTCACGCTCTGTTGCGTGGACCGTTTTTTGTTCAGATCGTCTGACTGAATTGCTTCTCGGCGACAGTGAGGGTGCCATGGGCGATCTTGTGATGCGAATTTCCGTCTTCGTTCAGCGTGGCTTCATTTGCCAGCGATGTGGAATTGAGATTGATGGCGAGATGACCGGAAGTCCTCGATGTTGCACTGCATGTGACGATCATCGAGATTCGGAACACGATGCAGCCGATAGTGCAGAACTGGTCGGCAAACGACTGGTAGCTCCACGCCCATAGTCAAGTTGCTGTCGTGTACTGCCAGGCGGTGCACTCTCAGTGCGGCATTCGGTCAAAATCACACGGCTCAGAAAGAGATGCCAGCGCGGAGCATCCATGTGGCATCGAGGTCAGTTTGAGCAGGCAAACTGGCGTATTCAAAGTAGCGATTGAACACGTAGCCGACTTCACCGAAGTAGCCTCGGTTTTCATTGAAGATTTTCTCAATGCCCAAAACAACCCGCAGATCGCTCATTGTCAATTCGTCGGATGCTCCGCTTGGTCGTTGAACGGACCAGGTGTTGCCGCCAAAGACACCGCTGACATATGCCCACGTTTCGCTCTGCCCGGGATCCTGCTGCAGACGATGTGAAATTCGGGGTGACGGGAACTGGATGTCGTACCGCCAGTCTGGTGCTGGGGTCCACAAGAGGCCGATCCCCGGCAGAACCGGAAAGTCATCACGGCCCGTGTAAACGACCCCGCCTGAAAGCGAAAGTTTCTCGGGTACAGCCTGCCATACAAGGAGGCCCATTCCAAAGAGTCGAAATGCTCCGCTAGTGGAATCGAAGTCAGTACGCATCGACGGCGTCAGCAGAAACATCGCGCTCAGGCGATCATTGATCGGCTTCTTCCAGAACGCTTTGACGCCGGTGTCATAGACCGCATCCGGCAGATCAAGTGCGGGTGCAGAATTCAGATAGTCCGCTCGTACGTACGGAGTCAGGATCAGAAGATTGTCCATGCTCCCAAGCGGGACAGCAAACACAGTGTTCACATCCAGCGTCGAAACCGCGACGTTGGTTGCTGAGTCATCATGGATGTAGCCTGCAGCCACATTAGAACCCTGGTAGGCACCTTTTCGAAAACGAACAAGCTGCGGTGTTGGTTCGCAGGCTGTCTGTTGTTCCGCACAGATGGCGTCGGTAATGATTCTGCTTTCGCGATCTGACGATTCGCTGTCGGGGATATCAACAGGCTCATAAGCCGCGGGCGTCAGCTGGCGTTCCAGCGGCAAAGATTCTTCCTCACCGAATTCGTGGCCAGAGTACGCATCAGAAGGCGCATTGTCTTCCTCGGCAAAATACGAACGACCTTCCGACAACGCCGCTGCATCACGTCCCGGTGAGTTTCGATGTCGAAACTCATCCAGAAACGACTCCTGAGCCATCGCGCATGGCGACAACAAAACCGTCAGCAGGAATGAACGCATGGTTCCGCCGGTAATCAAGATATGCCCCCTCGCAACTGATACAACCGGCAAGGTTGTAGTGCTCTCCTTATCGTCGGCATTTCAAAAATGCCAAGTGCGGTTCGAATTTCAATTTGTCAGGGATTCGACCTGCCGTGATGAGGCAAAGCTCGGCAAAAACTGCCGCTGGCACTCGCCGGGGACGACTGTATTCAGCTTTTCCTCAGGTGCAGAACGAACAGGATGGGCCAAAATCGCTGTACTCAGGCAGCCCCTTAACCGGATCGCCCCATCCGCTTCTAGACAGGCTTTCAGGGGAAAACGGCCCCCAGCGCTTGAGTCGGCTGCTGGTGCCTGAAAGAATGAGCCATCCTCACCCTCCCCCAATCAGGGAGTCTCGCATGCCCTCATCAACAATCGTCTTAGAAGTCCTGGACGGACCGGCAGCCGGACGTGTCTTTCGCTATCGCGGACAGGACACGTTTCTGCTCGGCCGTTCCGACGTCGCGCAGCTGCGTCTGCTTGAGGATGCGCATCTTTCACGAAACCACTTTCGCATCGAACTGGATCCGCCACACTGTGTTGTAGAAGACCTTGCCAGTGCCAACGGAACGTTCGTCAACGGCGAGCGAGTGATGCGCCGGATTCTGATGAATGGGGACACAATCAGTGGCGGTCAAACCAGGATCCTGGTCCGGATTGAGGTCCAGCCGGATTCTGATTTTGAACTGTCGCAGGCTCAGTATTCGGTTTCGCTGGCCCAGACAGCTTCGATGTTTGCTCTGCCAAAGCTGATTGAAGGCTGGCAGTTGCTCGATCAGATCGGACAGGGCTCAAGCGGAACCGTTCATCGTGCGATTCATTCAGAGAGCGGACAGGTTGCTGCGGTCAAGATGATCGCGCTGCATGACCTCGATGAGAATGCTCGTCGTGCTTTCCTTCGTGAAGCAACCGTTCTGAAGACGCTGAATCACAAGCGAATCGTTCGGTATCTGGATGCTGGATGCTCTGAACAGTTCCTGTATCTTGCCATGGAATATGTTCCGGAAGTCCAGCTGGATGAACTTCTGAAACAGTCAACGATCAGTTCAAGGATTCGCATTGCCTGCGGTCTGATTCGCCAGATTCTTGATGGACTTCAGTACGTCCACGACCAGGGTGTCGTACACCGCGACATCAAACCTCGCAACATTCTAGTGTCTCGACATGATCAGGGATTGAAAGCAAAACTGGCCGACTTCGGTCTTGCAAAGTGCTTCAAGACCGCCGGCCAGAGCGGTGTGACGTGTGACCATGAAGTGAAGGGAACCCTCAGCTACATGGCTCCGGAGCAGCTAGCCGCCAGCGTTCGGGCGACACCACGTTCGGACATTTTCTCGGTGGGCGCGTCGCTGTATTCGATGCTGACGTTTTGCTCCATCTACGACAGCTCAAACGCCCCAATTGACCAGATCGTTCAGCAGGGACCTGTTCCCATTCTGCGACGCATGCCGGATTGTCCTCCGGATCTTGCGACGATTGTCATGCGAGCCCTCGCATTTGATCCCGCTGAACGTTTTGAGTCCGCAGAACAGATGAGAGACGCTCTCGCGCCGTGTGCAGGTCGGTAATTCTTCCGGCAAATTGTCCCGCGACGTTGCAAACCGGCGGTGACTGCACTGCAAT
>JAEUII010000163.1 GCA_016795145.1 Planctomycetaceae bacterium | reverse complement strand
TCATGGGAAGGTCTCGTCTGTCGGGAATTGGTGTCTTGAAGGTAGAGCTACTTGTCCAGGAAGCCGATGGAGTCCAGGTTCATGAGGCCGCCGGCTTGTTGAGGATGAGTGAAGCGGACGAACAGATCATGTCGACCGGTGGTTTCCGGCAAGTCGACGATTCGATCATAGAACTGTTCCCACTGACCATTCACTTCGATCTCAGTCGATGCCAGAACCGGGCCGTCAATGGCGTCCTGTCGAATCTCGATCGAACCGCCAGCGCCGGCTGAAGCGATCCGAAGCTGCACGCGTCGAACACGATCCATGGGGACTCCGTTGAAGCGAAGCGCGTGGCCGTGATTGATGGCTCCGATAAACTTGCCACCAGAAGCGTTGCCGGATCCAAGCACCTGTGGCCCAAGAATCTCATCGGCGTTCTCTGCTTCTGTCGTTCGCTGACGAAGAAACATCGTGACCGAAGTGCTGAGTGCTGGAACCGCGCCGGCTCCTCGGTCGGTGTAACTTGCTTCCAGACGATAGTGACCTGGCTTGCCGGCTTCTTCTGCTGCGACCGGAATCTCGCCGACGAATCCCGGGAAGACTCGCACCAGACCAGCAGGTTCCAGGCTGTAGATCCAGGAGACCATTTCACGAAGTTCATCGGTTGTGTGATGTGAGTGCGGGATCATCGGAATCTTGCCCCAGACTCCTGTGCTGCCCTTCAGGACTCGCTGCACGGACGCATCCAGAGCACCGTCGACCTTGCGATACTTGTTGGCGATGTCCAGAAGCTGCGGCCCAACGCGTTTCTGGTCGACGGCATGACAATTGAAGCAGTCGCTGTTCTTCATTCGCTTCAGACCTGCGGGCACATTCACTTCCGCGGCTGTTGGACCATTCGCTCCGGGAACCGGGCCTGCGACGAACACGGCATTCACGCTGACTCGTCCTGGCCCTTCCGGGTCAATGGGCTGAACGCCATTCACGTCCATTTCGTGATCGTCATTCGTGCCGTCTTCAAAGTCCTTCAGAAAGAGTTCATAGCGAATGGGCTTCTGAGCATCGAAGAAGTCGCCTGGTTCTGGCTTAACGAATCGCAGCTCAGGTCGCGCGTTGCCCACCAGCACAGGCACAGACGCGGAACGGCTCGCTCCGGCTGTGTCGGTCACGATCAATTCCGCGTTGTAGACGCCGGGATCGGTGACGGTGACAGTGGCATCCTGAGTCGTCGCGACGGTCACCGGCTTGGCTGCCGGATCGCTCGTCTTCGTCAACCGCCATTCGAATGAGAGCGTGTCGCTGGCGTCGCGGTCGGACGTTCCCTGGCCGGACAATTTCACTTCCAGTGGTTCGCGACCGATATTGTTCTCGGTCGAAGCAGCGACCTGCGGCGGACGGTTGCCGCGCACGTAGTCGATACGAATAAGGCGAGCATCCGCGTTGACGCCCCAGGTTTCTCCGTACTCCAGAACATAGAGCGAGCCATCGGGACCGAACTGCATGTCAACGGGCCGCACGAATTTCTGCTGCGGCATGAAGGGCTCAATCTTTGTCACATTGAAGTTGTCATCGAGATGCACCACCTTGATCCAGTGCCGCGTCCATTCGAAAATGAACAGCGCACGATCCATGGAGGCGGGGAACTTTCCGTTCGCAGCGAGACTTTCAGAATAGTGGTAGACCGGTCCGGCACACGCAGATCGTCCGCCGCTGCCCAGCTCAGGAAATTCGGGCGAGTCACCATAGGGATAATACAGCAGCGCGGAGGTTGGCGGCGGAATGTGTTTCGCTCCGGTGTTGTTCGGAGACTCGTTGACAGGGTCTTCCACGTTGAATTTGGCACCGGCGTTCCCGGTCGCAAAATCCACATCGGCATAAGGCTGATTGTTGGCGATGAAGTAGGGCCAGCCAAAGTTGCCAGCTTCCTTCGCCTGGTTGATTTCGTCATAACCGCGAGGCCCGCGAGGTCCGTCTCCGCCAGCATCCGGCCCGACTTCTCCCCAGTACACGATGCCTGTTTCCGAATCGACTGTCATGCGCCAGGGATTGCGGCAGCCCATGCAGTAAATTTCCGGGCGGCCAACAGATCCATCGCGAGGAAACAGGTTGCCTTCCGGAATCTCATATGTGCCATCGGGCATCGGGCGAATGCGCAGGATCTTGCCGCTGTAACTGTTGGTGTTGGCGGCCGACTTCTGAGCATCCCAGGGAGAACGATCCGGTCGTTCGTCGATCGGTGCATACCCCTGAGAATCGCCGTGAGGATGCGTGTTGTCGCCAGTCGCAATGAACAGTTCTCCTCGTGGTCCAAAGCTGAGTGAACCAGCATGGTGACAACATTCCTTACGCTGCTCTTCAAACTTCAGCAGCAGCTTTTCTGTGGAGAGATCCAGCTTTCCGTCGACCAGTGTGAATCGACTAATGTGCTGACCCGGAAAGTCAGGCGGCGAATACTGCAGGTAGATCCATTGAGTCTTTTCGAAGTTCGGGTCGAGCGCGAAACCGATGAGTCCGTTTTCCTGTTCGGTGGTAATCGTAACTTCGCCAATGAGTTCTGCTTCCGTCTTCCCTGGCCGAAGTGCTCGCAGCTTCCCGGCCAGTTCGATGAAGTAGACCGTTCCATCCGGCGCGACACACAGCTCCATCGGCTGCACGAGTCCGCGCGACAGCTCTGTAACTTCAAAGCGGGATGGATCTGTGGTTTCCTGAAACGCACACGCCGGATTCAACAGCGCAAGAAGAGCAACGCAGACAGCAGAAAGTCGCAACATAGAACACCGGAAGGAAGAGGGCAGCAGGAAGGCAGGTAGAACAGGGGCAGGAAGAATAGCCGAGTAGCGTAGCAACAAAAAACTCGCCAGCGAGTCACCGGCGAGTTGAATGAGTGGTCATCGACTGGAGTCTGAAGGTTATCGCTTTTCACCCAACTGACGATACTTCTCTGTGTACTTGTCGTTCAGCTGAGTGTGTCGGCTCGTCAGGTCGACGCGGCGGCCCTGGATCCAGGCGTGAGTGATCTGCGTCGGTGTTTCGAGCGGGTCGCCAGTCGCAACGAACAGAGTCGCATCTTTGCCCTTTTCAATGGTGCCGAGTCGGTCAGCGACTCCCAGGATCTGTGCCGGGTAAAGAGTGACAGACTTCAGTCCTTCTTCCGGTGGCAAACCATAGGCAACCGCTGTGGCCGCCTGGTACGGAAGATTTCGAGTATTGTACGTTTCGGCTCGGCCTGAGCCCGAGATGCAGAACCGAACACCCGCGCGGCGAAGACGTTCAGGAAGCGTGTACGCCGCATCGTAGTTCTCATGATCCCGCTGCGGATCGCGGTGAACCGAATCGACAATCACGGGAACATCGTATCGCTTCAACAGCTCTGCACAGGCCGGAGCATCGTAGCCTCCGAAGATGATGATCTTCACTTTCTGTTCCACACCGAACGCGACGGCTGACTGAATCTGAGCAGCTCGGTCGGCTGACACCATCAAAGGAATCTTGCCAGTGATGACAGGCTCCATCGCCTGCAGCTTCAGGTCAAAACGCTGACCGGCCGGATTCGCTGCACGCGCTTTCGCATAGGCGCGCGCCTGGTCGAACAGGTCTCGAAGCTCTTTCACGCCGGAATCGCCTTCGCCCTGGCTCGGTGTGGCAGAAGGTCCCGGGCCTGGTGTTGGTGAAGGCGTTGGCATGGGGCCGGGGAAGAAGCCACCTCGGAACGATGAACCAGTGCGAGGCCAGTTGACCCACAGGCCAGCATCCGCCTTCAGCGTCATTTGTTCGAACGTCCAGCCATCCAGCATCATCACGGACGCTTTGCCGCTGACCGTTCCACCCGTTGGAGCACTGAGAGCGACAAGCACGCCGTTGGCTCGCGTGACTGGAATCAGTTCACTGTCCGGATTGACGGCCACGTGAGCACTGACGTTGGGATTGATGTTGCCCGTTTCCGCCGTGTCGATCGTCGCTCGTGTTGAGGACAGTTCCTGCATTCCCAAATGGGAGTGCGCTTCGATGAAGCTGGGATAAACATGCTGTCCCTTCAGATCAATCACGTCCGCACCAGCCGGTGGCTGAAGCTTGTGACCGACTTCAGACACCTTGCCTTCATACAGGATGACGGTTCCTTCCTGAATGGGCTGTCCTGTCAGAGTATGCACGACGCCGTTGACCAGAGCGATCGGCTTCTTTTGAGGAGCCCCTGGAATCTGATCGGAGGCCGCGGCAGGGCTCACACCGGCACTGCCAAGCAGAGCGGCGGAAAGAACAAAGTGAGCAAGTCGTCGGAGATGATATCGAGGCATGGCACAAACCTGGTCTGCAAGAAGTGTTCGCGGAAGTTTCAGAAGACAACAGTCAGTGGAATCAGAATTTGGAGCACAAACGAGCACCGTGTCGTGCCGTTAGTCTTTCTGTTCCGCCTGTTGTCGCTGAAGCTGCAGCTGCTGAGCCGCCTGGTGTTTGAAGTGAGTACAGTATTCATCAAAGCGAGGCCACAGTTCCGAAGGATTGCGGTCACGTTCGCCTGGCTGACGCATCTCTTCGCCTGAGTTCAGGATCTTCTGAATCAGCGTGTTTCGCTTTTCCTGAGCAAGCTGTCGCAGCTTTTCATCTTCTTCACGATGGAAGTAGCGACGACCATCGATCCATGTCTGTTCACAGCGAGAGAAGTTTGACAGTGGATCACCGCTCCAGACGACGAAGTCTGCATGCTTGCCAGCTTCCAGACTGCCTGTCAGGTGATCAATGCGAAGCTGCTTTGCGGGATTCAGCGTCACGAACTTCAGTGCTTCTTCCGGTGGGACGCCACCGTACTTGATCGCCTTGGCGGCTTCCTGGTTCAGGTGTCGAGCCAGCTCGCCGTCATCGGAATTGAACGACACGACCACACCCTGCTTGTGCATAATCGCACCGGCATAGGGAATGGCGTCGTACACTTCGAACTTGTAGGCCCACCAGTCGGAGAACGCAGAAGCCATTGCTCCGTGCTTCGCCAGTTCGTCGGCCACTTTGTAGCCTTCCAGAATGTGCTGAAGCGTGCCGACCTTCACACCGTACTCTTCGAGCACTCGCAGGAACGCCAGGATTTCGTCCTGACGATAGCTGTGACAGTGGATCCATCGCTGGCCCTGAAGGATCTCCCAAAGAGCTTCCAGTTCCAGATCGCGACGTGGAGGCAAACCTCGATGGCTCGTCTTCCACGCTTCCATCCGGCGGCCATAATCACGAGCCGCTTCAAACGCATCGCGGTAGACCTGCTCAACACCCATTCGAGTCGTTGGGTATCGACCACCGCCATCCGTGCGGTTGCTCTGCTTGACGTTTTCGCCCAGAGCGAATTTGACGCCGGCGGGAGCTTCCCGGAATTTCATTTCTTCGCCAGTCTGACCCCAGCGAAGTTTGATCACCTGGTTCTGGCCACCAATCGGATTCGCAGAGCCGTGAAGAATGTTGGCCGCCGTCACGCCGCCTGCCAGTTGGCGATAGATCGTGATGTCGTTGGCATCGATGAAATCGGAGATTCGAACTTCGCAGGTGATCGCCTGAGAACCTTCATTCACTCCGCCGTCCGTCGCCATGTGTGAATGGCAGTCGATAATGCCCGGAGTAATGTGCGTTCCTCGGACATCAATAACCTGCGTTCCATCCGGGATCTTGATGTCTTTTCCAACCGCTACGATCTTGCCGTTGTCGACCAGCAGCGTGGCATCCTGCAGCACGCCTTCCGGACCGCATGTCCAGATTGTGGCATGAACGAACGCCGTCAGTTTTGCGGCTTCAGGGACTGATGCACGACCGAAGGCACCCAGCGGATAGTTCACGTCATAGCTGGCCTTCGCAGACTTCTTCTGTTCTTCCGGTTTCTTGTCGGTATTCGCATCACCGGAGGCGGGCGCTGCTGGAGCAGCCTGAGCGGTTTGCGGCTCTGCGGTATTTGAGGCAGGTGTCGGAGGAACTGGCGTTGTTGGAGCGGCTCCATCAGCCGGCGCGTTGGGTGTTGTCGCGGCGTCTTTGTTCTCCGGCTTCGGAGGTTCAGGTTGAGCAACCTGTTGAGCGAACGCAGAGGAAGATGTTCCATCAGTCCAGACGATCGTACCAATTCCAGCCGGACGATCCTTCACCGCGGAGTCCACTTCGGTCATCGTCAGAGAGAGTCGGACATTGCCTTCGAATCCCAGTGACTTGCCTTCAAAGGAAGCAGTTAGCGCGGTGTCGGACAGGCGAGGATTCTTGAGGTCGACGACAACAGTGGCTGGCTTGTCGCCGGCGGCTTCACCTTCTGGTTTGTCGCTCGCAGGCTGCTCACCAGGTGGCTTGTCGCCTTCTGGTTTCTCTTCTGATTGATTGTCGGAACCGCCTTCGCCGCGACGTCCACCGCGTCGACGTTCACCTGAACCACCCGCACCGGGACCACGACCTGGGCGAGCAGCGCTTTCGGGAGACTTGGCGATGGGTTCGCGGGAGATGCGACCTCGAAGACGTCCCGCGTCGTCGATCAGTTCCATGTACAGTTTGGTTGGGAACTGACCTGATTGAGACAGTTGCAGTTCATAATGGCCGGATGCCTTGCGAGCAGGCTCCGGTGAATGTTCGTAGCGAGTTCCGCCGACCCAGGTCTCAACGATCTTGGTCTTCTCCGCAAACAGGTCTCCATCGGTCACGACGAAGCTGGCGAGTTTGCCGGACTGTACGGAACCCAGGTCCTTGTCCAGACCATACATCTCCGCTGGAATGCTTGTGATTGCTCGCAGTGCCGAGACTGGCGAGAGTCCTCGTTCAACGGCCTTGCGAAGAGCCTTCAGAAACTCAGAACGATCGGACAATCGGTCCGTCGTCAATGCAAACTGAACACCTGCCGCTTCGAGGCGACCAGGATTTTCAGGAGCGATGTCCCAGTGCAGAAGTGATTCGAGAGTCACGTCATCCGCTGATTCTGGCGTTCCCACTGCCGGAGCTTTTGGGAATGACAGAGGAAGAATCAGTGGGCGTTTGATCGCGACGATTTCCTGCAGCCGTCGATATTCTCGACCATTGCCGAGCACGATCAGCTTCAGTCCAAACTCGGCCGCGTAGAGATCTGCTCGCTGACTGAATTGTTCATCGGATGTGGAAATGATGACCGGCATCTTTCCGGAAATCGCAGGTTCCAGTGCCGCGAGTGCATCGTTCTTTTCGACTGGCGGCAATGAAGAGTCAGCGGCCTGAGCCTGCTGCGCGTCGCGGTACCACTGAGCATCCAGCATCGCCTGTCGCGCGAGAGCGACTGCGCCCATCGGGCT
>JAEUII010000056.1 GCA_016795145.1 Planctomycetaceae bacterium | reverse complement strand
GACCAACTGGGAGAGAATCAGCAGCCGAGACTGCTCTGATGTTTTGCTTCTGATCGGACCAGAAGGAGGATTCACGCCGGCTGAAATCCAGTCACTGCAGACACGGCAACTCGATACGATCTCATGGCCCGATACCATTCTGCGAACAGAAACGGCTGCGATCACTTTCGCAGCCGTTCTGATGAATCGAATTGCCTGACGAACACCGATCCCCGCAAGGATCTCCGGTGTGACTACCAGGTGATATCCTGACGTGAATGCACCCGCTCTGACAGTTCGACCACTCGCGGATTCAGTCGCGACAGTGAATCGACGACCGATGAGACGGCAATCCCTTCGACTTCGCAGATGATTGTGATCGAGTCATGTGGGCACGGACAAACTGTAACACAGTCGCCAAACTCGCCTTTCAGTTCCTTCTTCCAGTCTTCGGCGGGAATCTCTGCCGGGATCACCGCCAGGATTCGATGACCTCCTCCGACATGCTGGAGATGTGGTCGGGCTGCGGCCAGGCGAGACTCCTGATCGGCCCCTGTGTTCTTTGGTCGACCGGCGTCACGTGAGTTGGCAAGAAGAAATGACGCGGCTTCGCTGGCCAAAGCGGAGGCATCCTGCGGCCGGGGATCACGTCCGATAAACTGTGACAGCCGGAACTTGCCACCCGTCAGCAGATACTCATCAAACAATGTGACTCGGTTGTCCGACGGATCCAGCGGTGTTGAGTTTTCCCTGTTCAGAAACTCAGCCATCGCCAGTGCTTTTCGGCGAACACCATCAAGCCGTTCGGAGCGATATTTGGTCAACCATTCTCGCAGCGCCTTCAGGTGACTGGACACACACTGACTTGCGGTCTGACAAACCAGCAGCATTGTGTACTGGCGACAGAACCCTTTGACAGACGTCCGTGGAACTGCACTGCCTGCATCCGAATTCGACGCGATGCTGGCACAGAGTTCCGTAAACGCCTGCTGCAGATCGGCCTTCTGCCGAGCAGTGGCGGAGAGCGACACGTCGATGGAACGAAGCAGCAGATTCAGCACCGCATCAGTGGCCCCGAAGCGACATGCAGAATCAATGCCTTCGCGCAATTGTGATTCCACGCGTCCCTGAACATCCGCCAGGACTTTGAGAAGCTCCTGCCGAATTTCTTCCAGGATGTTGGCAATGGAGTTCGGATATTGCTGCGGCGATGCGGTATCCTGGCTCACGAGCATTGCTGCCCGTGCGGCCACATCGTCGACCTGGCGATTTTCCGAAATGCGCAGAACGAGGGATGTGGAATAGTCATCAAGCCGACGTGTACGTTCTGGATTCACCAGTTTCGGAACAAGGCTGATCGCCCCTTCCGGTGTCAGATGGAACTCGGTCAGAATGGGCTGAATATCCCGCGTGATCTGGCCCAGTGATTCCGGCGGGCACTGATTCATCGTCATTGAAGCCCATCGCTGCAGCAGTGACGATGCAACGCGAGAGCTTTCCGTGTTTGCGATTGTCCACGAGTCGGACGAGATGCGGTTCAGACCAAACGTTCGGACGTTGATTTCAGGCTGATCAATAGTCGTCGTTTTTGCCGCTGCTTTCCATGCCTGCATCTCCCGACCCGCGGGAGTTGCTGCCTGCAACTGCAGGTACTCGGCCACCGCATCGACGCCCCGAGTGAAATCTGTGGTCGTCAGATCGTCTCCGAAATGAACCATCCAGAGATCATCAACGGGCCTATCAAAGCTGGCCCCGCCTGAATGTGACGGACCGCGAAGTCCCGACATTGTGTAATACTGCAGCTCCTTCAGGAAGCACAGTGCGTTGGCATCATGCATGTCCGCCGCACTTCGCCCTGCGGCCGTTCCATGGAGCAGGACAGCTCCGACGTTCAGATTCGGCATGCGATCCTGAGTTCCGATGGAACGTGAAAGCCAGATCAGATCGAACAGACTTCCACTGGCGGTACCGCCGGCAACGGAACCCACAATGACGATCTGCACTGTGTCTTTTTGCCAGGGTTGTGGAATCAGTTTTCGCGACTGTTCCATGGCACTGTCAGCCGTTGCAGCCTCAATGCTCTTGCGCAACTGCCGGCGCACGTCTTCCAGACCGGAAATGACAGCCAGTCGTCCGAGTGGGCGGAGTCCTTCGACATGGCCGGACTTTGGAATGTTGAAGAGCCATCGGCGGCTTAGCCAGCTCAGATGATCTGACGCAGACTTACGGTATTCATGAGAAGACTTCAGCGGAAGCGTTACGGATCGGACTCCGGACTGAGCATCCGTCCCTTTCCGGTTTGCTTCGCGAATCACTTCATCGTCGGAGTCAACCAGCAAATACTGAAGTGATGGAACAGCCTCACCACCGGACGATCTGCGAACCTTCTCCTGAAGTGCGAGCACGGTTTGGCAACCCAGCCCGCCGACACCAACAAAGATCGTAGGTTTCAGGGTCCAGTTGAGGTCACGCGAACTCACGGGAGCAAGTGGCTCTGAGACCGGGAGAGTCTCCGGACCGGCCGAGAGCTTTGCATCCGAAGATTTGAGTTCTGTTGTCTTGCTGATTCCGCTGACATCCGGGATGCCGGCAGATTTTCCTGACGCAACTCCGCTGTGGCGTCGTCGGGCAAGTTCATCAATGAACTGTCGGCAGCTGGCAAAGCGAGTCTGAGGATTCTTGGACAGCGCCCGCGCTACGGCCGGACGATCGGACGGATGCAGCACGCTCAGGTCCGGAGCGGCACGAAGATGCTGGGCTGTCAGCTGAGCCGCGGTCCGGCCATTGAACGGAGGAGTTCCGGTCAGCATCATCTGGTAGACAATGGCCAGACTATACTGGTCACTTGCGCGGGAAGGCCGCCCTTCGAACAGTTCCGGCGGGGCGTACAGTGGCGTGAAGCCGTTGACCATTGAATGCCCCTCGGCCGTAATGCTCTTGGTCAGACCATAGTCACCGACCTTGGCATGATTGCCCTGAAGCATGATGTTCTCTGGCTTGATGTCCAGATGCTGCAGCCCATGCTGTTCGTACATGAAATCCAGCGCATCAGCGGCATCACGCAGATAACCGATCAGTTCATCGCGAGGAATGCCTCGGCGTCCGGACGCAACAAGTTCACGAAATCGCTGATCGAGACTGCCGTCGGCGAGTTCTGTGACAACGATGACCTGTCCACGGACGACTTCGATTCGCTCGATGCTCAGCAGAAACGGATGGCGCACGTCGCGAATGCGGTTCAGCGCCTTCAGTTCGGTCTCCGCCTGGAGTCCCGAGAGGTTTCCGAACAGAATCTTGACGGCCTTGACGAAGCCTCCCGGGCCAACAGCGCGCCAGACTTCACCGAAGCCGCCAACACCGATTCGCTGTTCCAAACGGTAGCCTGCAACTTCGGAGAGGTCGGCCTGGGCCTCGGGCCGCTCTCCGGACAGAACAATCGTTGACTGAACTTCGGTCTTCATCACGCGACTCCTGTCATCGGCATGTCTGCTGAGCGATTTCGAACGAAGCGTTCAGCGGTCGCGTCGGGACTTTGGTAAAGAAACACTCCGCAATCTTCTCGAAGTGCTCCGGTAACATCTCGAACGGCAATCCGTTGTAGAGACAGTAATTTCGCACCTGCAGCAGCAGGTCTCGTGCGTGGCAGCGTCGCATTGGACGTTCTGCCTTGCGATAGAATGTCTCCAGCACAAAGTCGACGGTCTCAGGCTGATAGGAGCAGCCCAGCTTCTCCGCTGCGATCTGAAACAAGCGGTGAAACTCAGCAGCGTCCGGGTCCTGCACTTCGATTCGATAAGGAATTCGTCGCAGGAATGCTTCATCGACCAGATCCGCAGGATCGAGGTTCGTTGAGAAGATGATCAACTGCTGGAAAGGCACCTGAACCTTTTTGCCCGTGGACATTGTCAGGTAATCGTGCTTGTTCTCCAGCGGAATGATCCAGCGATTCAGCAGCTGCTCCGGGGAGACTCGCTGACGGCCAAAGTCGTCGATCAGCAGACATCCGCAGTTGCTCTTCATCTGCAGAGGCGCTTCACTGATATTGCTTGTGGGGTCGTGTCGAATCTCCAGACTGTCCAGAGTCAGTTCGCCGCCCACAATCACGGTCGGGCGTCTGACTCGCAGCCAGCGCTTGTCATAGGCCAGATTCCCGTCTGGTGCATCCACTTCCTGATGGTAGGCAGGATCAAACAGTGTGATGAGTTCACGTCCGTCGATGACCGCGTGCGGAATCCAGATCTCCTGACCAAAGCAGTTCGTCAGACATCGTGCCAATGTCGACTTGCCGTTACCAGGTGCCCCATACAGAAACAGGCCGCTTGCAGAATTGACCGCCGGGCCCAGCATGTCCATCAGCTCAACAGAGATGGAGACATTGTAAAAGGCATCTTCCAGTTCTTCGCGACGCACGGGCTGATCACAAATGGCCTGAGCTTCGACGGAGATAATGTAGTCCTGCAAGGGCACTGGAGCCGGCCCCACGTAGGCGCATTCGGAATGGTATTGTTCCGCTCTGCGACGGCCTTCGTCAGTCAACCCGAAGATGTAGTCGTTCAGACTGGCACTGCCGCAGTGCATCACGGTGCGCCGATTCTTCAGTCGCTCCATCATCGTTTCGACCATGCGAAACGGCAGACAAAGTTCGTTGGCAATGCTTCTGCCGGACAGGTTGCCGGAAGAGCGCAGAAGCTTGCAAACCAGTGACTCGAGGAAAGGTTCGGTCAGCCCGAGTTCCTGAAGACTGGTCGGATCCGATGGCCAGAAACTCTCACCCGCCAGCAATGCGGACCGCACTGCGGAATCACCAGGGCGAGGTGGATTTTGGCGAGACATGATCATCGAAGGGGACTATTCGTTTTGAAAACTGTGTAAGGGGTACAGTGTGCCGGTTAGCTTTCGCGAGTCCAGAAGGCAGCATTTTCAGCTCGACCAAACAGAAACCCCTGAGCAAGCTCAAATCCAAGTTCGAAGCACACGGATCCTTCTTCGACGGTCTCGATTCCCTCTGCCAGAGGGATAACGCCCAGATCTCTGACGATCTTCAGCAGGGAACGAATTGTTTCGCGATGCTGTTCTGAGGTGTACGGCAGGCCGTGAACAAACTTCACGTCGAACTTCAGGACGTCAGGAGGAACTTCGAAGAGCTCCTTCAATCTGGCCTGTCCTGCTCCGAAGTCGTCGTAGGCAAGCTGCATATTGAGCTGTCGAGTTCGCTGCCGAATCTCCCGCAGAAATGCCGATGAAGCCGTAGCGCCTTCATGAATCTCAAGAACGATATCAGAGTTGGGGAACTCTGCCCGAAGACGCTCAAGGCTCGGAAACAGATCGCCGTGCGTCAGTTCTGCAGGATGGGTATTCAGAAAGATCTTGCTCGGAGGAAGTTCTTCCGCGATGCGAAGTCCTTCAATTCGACACGCCTGACTTAGCTCCGCCTCCACTTTGCGAGATGCGGCAACTCGGAACATCTTCTCCGGCGTTTCAAGACCCAGAAGATAGCTGCGGGAAAGCACTTCGAACCCAATTCGGGTCCGATCCGCAAGCTGGACGATCGGCTGAAAATACGGACGCAGCGCAGGTCGTCGGAGCAGTTTGTCGAACTGCAGATGTGCAAGAGCTTCCGCAGAAACATCCGCTGTGACCGTTGAACTTGTGCATTCGTCGGTCGATGATTGAAGAGTGAACATCACACTGCCGAAATGCAGGACGTCGCCGGACCGCAGTCCCGTCAGGTGCTGAAGTCGTCGTCCGTTGAGCAATGTGCCGTTGGTGCTGTTCAGGTCGCGTACGAACAGGTCGCGATTGATGGTGAGTATCTCTGCGTGGCGGCCGGAGACGGTCGGATCCGAAATGCAAAGATTGTTGCCTGGACTTCGGCCGACGGTGAACGACGGCCCAACGACGTTTACGTGCTGGTTCGATCCGGTGTCAGAAGAACTGCGGCTCAGAACCCAGAGTCCGTCAACGAAACTCTGAGTTCCTCCTGCGTTCATCAGCGTTGTATTCGACCGCCCATCCATTCTGTCGGACTCTCTATCTGAGAAACGAAGCTTCGACGTCGTTTGCGTCGAAAGCTGCAGCACAGTACTTTTCCCTACGATGCCTTGTGGCAACATTAGCTCACTTCCGGACGCGCGGTCTGAAAGGCATGCGCAAATAGGTAAGATTTACTATTCCGGTCGTAGCGATTATCCCAGCTGAAGTGTTTCGCTTTGTTGTCACGGACCAGAGTGCTTTGGCCTGGATGTGATCCTGAAGTGCAGGAACTATGGAGTGATCCGCTTAACTGACATCTACAAGCGTTACGAGGCCCACACGATCCTGAAGGGAGTCAACCTGACTGTCGCCAAAGGTGAAGTTTGTGTCCTTTTGGGCCCGTCAGGCGGAGGCAAAAGCACACTCCTGAGGACCATCAATGGTCTTGAAACATTTGACGGCGGCCAGATGGAAGTGGCTGGTGTGAAACTCCCGGGGCAGCCCTGTCCGGAGCGAGAAGCCGCACTTCTGAAGATTCGTCAGAAAGTCGGCATGGTGTTTCAGCAGTTCAACCTGTTCCCGCATCTGACGGTTCTGGGGAACATTATCGAAGCGCCAATCCACGTGCTTGGAACGTCCAAAGATCAGGCCATCCAAAAGGCGATGGAGTTGCTGGATCGAGTTGGACTGAAGCAAAAAGCTGACAGCCGCCCGGCGTCATTGTCGGGAGGTCAGCAGCAGCGTGTCGCGATCGCTCGAACACTGGCGATGAATCCGGATGCCATCCTGTTCGACGAACCCACCAGTGCTCTGGACCCGAACACAACCGCAGAAGTCATTGACGTGATGCAGGACCTTGCCCAGGCCGGACAGGGAATGATCGTCGTGACTCACGGAATGCACTTCGCGCGAACAGTGGCCCATACGATCCACATTCTTCACTCGGGCACCATCATTGAATCAGGTCCTCCGGCGAAGGTCTTCGATTCTCCGTCCCATGAAGTGACGCGAGCATTTCTGAGCGACTCGGGAACACACGGCTAACGAAAACCGAAGCGAAAACGGTGGGGCAGAGAGCCGCGTATCGATTTGTGTTCCCGTAAAAAGAAAAGGATCCCGAGTAAACTCGGGATCCATGTCTTGCCTGTCAGGAAGAAGACTCTTGATGAATGAGAACTATTTCAGGCTCGACATTTTCGCGACGGCATCCTCAGCCAGTTCCAGGTGCTGCGCTGCGACACCAGGTTCCATCAGAGGCGCACAATTCACGCCCGTCTCTTCCAGAATGGAAACGTACGGGTTGGAACTGAAGTCATAGTCATTTGCGTTTTCAAAACGCTGAGCATAATTCGCCATGTGGTCAGCAACGGCAATCAGGGCGACCAGACGACGGTTGGCTTCCGTGTCGGTCGGGCGATGATGGTAACGGACAACAGCAATCAGGCTCTCAGGGAGACCGGAGTTTGTTGCGTACCACGCGCCAACATGGGCATGAGTTGTTCCAAGAATTGACGCCTCGCGATCGAGGTAGTCTGCATCTTCAGTGAATTCCATAGAGTCGAACTCAAGGAACTCATCAACGTAGCAGGATGCCAGCAGTGTACGACCGATGTCATGGACCAGACCGGCGGTGAATTCTTCGCCATCGAATCCTGCAGACAGAGCTCGGTTGAGGTTCTGAGCCAGGACGGCCGTGAAGAAACCGTGTCGTGCCAGAGTTTCGCGAATCCACTCCTGCTTCATCGACATGCGGCTCATCAGGCTGGTGATGCACGATGAGAGAATCAGGTTGCGGCAGGTACGAACGCCCAGGCGGATCACGGCCTGTCGGACATTCGCGAGTGGCTTGCCGGAACTGTAGAAGACGCTGTTCGCCAGGCTCAGGATGCCTGAAACAAGGGAGACGTCTCGCTCAACAATCGCAGTGAACTCATTCATCGAACAATCAGGGTCTTCCGCCATTTTCACCGCCTTGACGGCAAGCCATGGCAGCATCTGAATGGACTGGTTCTGCAGAAGACGTGAGCGAACATGTTCCGGAAGAAAAACGTCCGCATTCTTTTCACTGGTAGCTTCCGCAGTTCCGACTGGCGCAATCATGGATCTCTCCGCTGGTGGTATCTAATGTCGAGGATAGCGCGCCGGAATCTAGGCGGTTCTCATGCAAACCAATGGCGCTCACAGGGCGATGATCGAACTGCCCTGGTACGACTTGCGGAAATCTGTAAGAGGAAGGGGCTGCCTGGGAATCTCCCACTTCAAAGATTCCGATTGCACCGATTCTCAGGCCCATTTTCAGCGCGAACGCTGGATACTCCGCCCACTCCTGTGTGCAGAAAACCAGAAGCTCCCCGGCGGCGCTGGTGGTTCGTCATATCTGCAAGTTGGTTCAGCCGTCATTCCCGCGCAGGCGGGAACCCAGAACGTTGAAAGCTGGATTCCCGCCCTGTGCAGGAATGACGAACCCCAATTCGTTGTTCTGACAGACCACTCGTGCGGGCTGTCTGCAACGCTGGTCTTATTTCGGCGGAGGCTCTACGACATCAATGTGAAGATCTCTCAGCTGACGATCGTCGACACCTGACGGAGCACCCGTCAGCATGTCGGCAGCCTTCTGCGTCTTTGGAAACGCAATCACTTCACGGATGTTGTCGTTACCGGCCAGCAGCATCACCCAGCGGTCAAGTCCCAGCGCGATGCCGGCATGCGGCGGTGCACCAAAGCGGAGTGCTTCCAGCAGGAAGCCAAAGCGGCGTTCTGCTTCTTCGGAGTTGATCTTCAGGAGATCGAACACCATCTGCTGAACTTCCGAATCGTGAATTCGCACGCTGCCACTCGCAGCTTCGTAGCCATTCACAACGAGGTCGTAACTGTCCGCCCGAACCTTGCCCGGATCTGACTTGAGATACTCACTGTCTTCCGGATTTGGCTGACAGAACGGATGATGTTCGGCATCGTAACGGCCTTCTTCCGCGTTCCATGTGACCAGAGGAAAGTCGACAACCCACAGGCATGCGAACGATGCAGGGTCGTAAAGGTTCTGCTCTTTGCCGATTCGGTTTCGCAGCGCCGCTAGTGCTGCACATGTCACTTTGTACGTGTCAGCCACAAACAGCAGCAGGTCACCTTCTTCACCCTGCATGCGTGATATGATCTCCTGTTGCTGTGCGTCGCTGAAGAACTTGGCGATGGAGGACTCCAGCTTACCGCCGGCTACCTTCATGTAGGCGAGGCCCTTTGCACCAAAATCACCGACGAAGTTTTTCAGATCGACGTCAAGCAGCCGGCGACTGTACTTTTCAGAACCGCCCTTCACGTTCAGCCCGCGAATGCGTCCACCGGATGATGACACTGTCTTAAAGACGCTGAATTCGCTGGCTCCGGCGATATCCGTGATGTCGGTGATCTCCATGCCAAAGCGCATGTCGGGCTTGTCACAGCCGAATCGCTCCATCACATCACGGTAGGTGTAACGGGGCAGCGGAACCGGAACTTCGATTCCTCGCACCTTCTTCATCACGGAAGAGACAAGGCCATCAATTGTGTTCAGCACATCGTCTCGTTCAACGAAGGCCATTTCCACGTCGATCTGAGTAAACTCAGGCTGCCGATCCGCCCGAAGATCCTCATCACGAAAACAGCGGGCAATCTGATAATATCGATCAAAGCCCGACACCATCAGAATCTGCTTGTAGATCTGCGGCGACTGTGGCAGCGCATAGAAACTGCCGGGATGAACGCGGCTTGGCACAAGGTAGTCACGAGCACCTTCCGGAGTGCTTCGACCGAGCATCGGCGTTTCGATTTCAAGGAAGTTGCGCTGATTGAAATACTCACGCACCGCCTGAGTCAGCTCGTGTCGCAGAATGATATTGCGCTGCAGTTCCGGACGGCGCAGGTCGAGGAATCGGTGTTTCAGCCGCAGCTCTTCATTTGGCAGTTCACCACCTTCGATTTCAAACGGAGGTGTCTTGCTGCGTGACAGTACCACCAGCTGCTGAACGCGAACTTCAATTTCACCCGTCGCCAGTTTCGCATTGACCAGACCGTCGCCGCGGTATCGAACTTCGCCAACGATTTTGATCACATCTTCTCTGCGAAGACGTCGTGCGAGTGAGTCAATCTTTGAGTCGTCGTCGGTGTAGAACACGACCTGAGTCTTCCCATATCGATCTCTCAGGTCGACGAACACCAGCTCCTTACCCTGCTCACGGTAGCTGTTGACCCAGCCGGCCAGAGTCACGGTCTGACCAGCGTTGGCTCGACGAAGTTCTCCACAGTTATGAGTTCTGTGCACGGGAATCCGGTCCAATCAACAATGACTTCAAGCCTGTGAGAGATGTGCGCACCGTGCGAGCATCTGTCAAAGGCGAACAACGATTTGTGGTACGAGACCACACTGGACGTTCGCTCCGGAGCTTCAACCAACCGCTGCAACGAAATACGGCAGAACGGTCATGGCGAAATCCTGAACGACTCAATCTGGGAGGCGAAGTATAGGGGGCAAAGCCCATGCTGCAAAGAAGGGTTCCGGCCTGTCCCTTTTCAGCATTTTTGCGGCAGTTTTCGACCGTCGACGCTGGTCTTCAGCGAGAAATCCAGAGCAGCAGCCCGTACAGAACGGACAGAAACGCGATCGTCTTTCCAAACATCACCGCCGAAGTCTTCAGAATCTTCTCTCGAAGTTCAAATCGACTGGCGCAGTAGACCAGACAGATCATGGCGATCAGCGGGATTGCCTGTGTAATCAGTGTCACGTCCATGGGATTGTCTTCTATGGTGTCCGGGGCTTTGACCGGCTGCTCACTCTGTGAGCCGCAAAGATGCGGGTGATTGTCGAAACAACATGCGAAAAGCACCCGCGGCTAGCGCCTTGCGGCTCAGTATTGTCACGAATTTGACCGTCTATTGAGGTCACAGCCAGGGTTACTTCGATGGTGATGCCGGCTTGTCCGGCGGTGACTTTTTCTTTTCTTCTTCTTCGTCGTCATCGTCGTCAGGCTTCTCATCTCCATAGCCGTACGCTGGTCCTTCGGCTGCGTCCCAGATTGCCAATAAATTCAACAGGCCTGCAATCCATGTAAACACCGAAGCGATGTCGAATCGACGATTCAGATGACCGTGCAGTCGATCCAGTTCATGAGAATCCCTCGGAGCCTGAAACCAGTTCAAAAATGATCTGTCGACTGACCCTCGAATGCGCTGACCTGTGAAACTGCCATCGGGCTGAACGACGCTGCATTCAATATCACATTCCGGTGAACCAAACACTCTTCGGCCAATGGTGATGCCGCCACCAATCTGGAGCTCCGCTGTTGAGCCATCGCTTTTTTCGTAGGTCAGAGTGCCGTTCACAACACGACTGCCCTGATCATTCACGGGACGAATGGAAAGCTGGCCGGTGATCAGCTCCTCAGCTTTCGAACCCCCGTCGTCGCCTGAATAGAGAACTCCTGAAAACTCACTATCCAGCTCTTCCGATAGAAAGTTGATCTGAGCCTCTTCGTTTCGAAATCGTGCTTCCTGGATAAGTGACGGTATCGCAGGAAGTCCGACCAGAAACTGAACGGAATAGCCGATCGAGAACTTCAGCTGGGGCGTCACTTTTTCAAACTGCGCCGACTCTTCTCGTCCACGCAGGACGAGCTGGCTATACACCGGCTGACCATGTCCAAGGATCAATCCCCAAACAAACATCGTGAGAATGCAGCCTGAGAAAATCGTCGCCTTAAAACGACGGCCTTGATACCAGTGACCAGCTCCGGGGATCAGGAATGCAAGAACACCCGCTACGAGAGGGTTCTTCATGGGTATACGAGGATCGCGCATTTTCTTTCCTGACCCGTTGGGGAAAAGAACCTGGTTCGGCAACGTTGTTGCAGAGGAGTTCTCCTGTTCCTCTGTTCCCCTGGATTTTTCTGGAGTTTTTCGGTCAACAAATCTCTCTCATCGCGAATCAAACATTTCCGACCCGCTGACAAACGAAGCGAGGGATCGTAGCAGCCTGATGAATGTCTGTCAGCCGCAACAATTCGCCATCTGTCCGCCCCGCAATCTGCCAGCAGTTCTGATGGAAACGCCTTGCGACGACAGTCGCCAATAGTGCTGTTAACGCTGGCATCCCGCGTGAACATTTGTTAACTTTCAGCAACCACTTGCGTGGTGTTTTCTTTCTTTCCTGCAGTTTTGTTTCCGGGAGTACAGTCATGAAGAAACGAGGGTTCACTCTCATCGAATTGCTTGTGGTCATTGCGATCATTGCAATTCTGGTTGCGTTGCTGCTGCCTGCGGTCCAGCAGGCTCGTGAGGCAGCTCGAAGAACACAGTGCAAGAACAACCTGAAGCAAATTGGGCTGGCACTACACAACTACGAAGGCACTCACCGACGACTGCCTCCGGGGTTTATTGGAACCAACAACGCATCGACCCACACCCAGATCCTGCCATACTTCGAAGCAGGCAACGTCTTTAACCTGTTCAACTTCAACGTTGATACAAACACGCATGCATCGAACCTCGCTGCCCGCCAGCAAATTCTCCCGGTTCTTCAGTGCCCAAGTCAGGCAAACGTAACTCCATTTGTCCTTGCGGGTACTCAGTGTCCGAATGGATGTGGAACAACCAACTACGTGCAAAGCCTGGGTGACAATGGAAACTACGCGGCTGACCGCGGACCTTTCGGACGAAATCGTGGTGCACAATTTCGTGACTTTGTTGACGGGATGTCAAACTCCGGGATGTTCGCCGAAATCGTGATCGGTCCATCAGGTGGATCACCAACGACCGGTGTTGTTCCAATCACAGACAAGGCAGATCTCTGGGTTGCTACCAATCTGCCATTCGCGACATGGGACGCCAGTGCCACCGGCGACACCATTCCGGTTGCAGCCTGCGACAATCGGGCTACCAGCGCCTATCTCTATCGAGGCAAGCAGTACTATCGCGGCATTGTTGTCACAACGTTCTACTCTCACACCATGGTGCCGAACTCCCGCCTGCGTGACTGTATTCGAGGCACAGGCGTTGACCGTGGTCACCTGGCAACTCGCAGCTTCCACACCGGCGGGGCTCAGCTCTGCCTGGGCGATGGCTCCGTTCGTTTCGTGAGCAACAACATCGACCTTGGTGTCTGGCGAGCGGTTGGCAGCATCAACGGCAATGAAGTCATTGGTGAGTGGTAGGCGTTGAATCCTTTGAGCAGCGATGGCCAAAGCAGGCTGTCGCTGCTCTCTCAATAGACTGAGGCTCTGTCCTTTCTGCAAGAAGGAGCATTCGTGTTGCGTTCACTGCTGTCCGGTATGATGATTTTTGGTTTGCTGGGTTGTGGAGGAGGTTATTCACAGGAATCGGAGGCTGTGTCAACTGTCTCCGCGTCCGGCACATTGACCTACAAGGGTAAGCCACTTTCGGGATTCGTCGTGGCGTTTCAGCCGTCCGGTGGTCAACGCGCGGCGATGGGTGTCACAGACGAGGCCGGGAAATTTGTTCTGGGTACGAATGCCAAAGACGATGGAGCAGTCCCGGGACCAAATAAAGTGTCGGTTGTCTGGCAACCACCAGAAGATGATGGAATGGGAAACGTGATTGACGACCCATCCAAGCTTCCAAAGCCGCCAGTCCAGATTCCTGTGATGTACTCAAGTCCGGAAACATCGGGCCTGCTGGTCGATGTTCCGGAAGGCGGCAGTTCTGAGCTGGTGGTGGAACTGAAATAATCCGATCCGCAAACTGAAATCGCAAACAAGCAAAAGCCTGCTTCCAGTTCGATGGGAGCAGGCTTTTTGTTTTGTCTTTTTTCTATCGCGGAACGGTGCAAGCCGTCCGGTGAATTCATGACGCACACTCACCGGAGGGCTCGCGCCCAATGACGTTCGGCACAGAGCGTGCTGCTGGGTTAGTTTTTCGGACCGTTGATTGGTTTGGGGGGTTGGCAAGGTGCCTGTTGCGTCTGGGACCGAGCGGCGTCTTGAAATCAGCGCAGCGCAAGGTGGCTCGGCCGAGAAGTCGTCGGGAGCAGGCAGAAGGGTTTAGCGTTTTTGAGCTGCGCGGCAGATGGCGTTCAGTCCTGCCCGCAGTTCGTCATCGTCGGCCCAGCCTTGCAGGTACAGGCAGATGAGGTTGAATGCCCGCTTACCGACGGTGCCCCTGGTCTGACCTGCCAGAATCAGCGCAGCAATCAGAGCGACGTACACCTGAACGCCAATCCCTTCGGATTTGCAGCTGATCAGGCGCTGGCAACCCAGAAGATGTTTCAGCCAGCGAAAGAATAATTCAATACTCCATCGCAGTTCGTAAATTGCAGCAATGACGTGAGCCGGGACGTCGACGAGACTTGTGAGAAGAATGATCTGCTCTGAGTTGGAACGGTCGGTCCGCACGCGTCCCTGACTACGGCCAGCAATCACGACGCGTCGAACTGTGTGGTTCAGCGGTTTCGATCGTGAAGGGCTTAGCTGCACGATCTCATCGCTGATTACCCGAGCAATGCGGGCTTCGTTGTCCAGCGTTCGTGATTCCAGTACCGTGGCCGGTCGTGAGCTCTGTCCACGAATGATGTAATCCGACTTCGCGGTGACGATCTCGTGGAACAGGGAGTATTTTTCATAGCCACGATCGCCGACATAAACTCTTCCAGCGACCAGACTCTTCGCCAGCACGACGCGTTCATCGTCATCGCCTCCGGTTTCATCAGGGCGAAGTTCGAGCTTCGCGGGTCTGCCGGGAAGTGGTTCAAACTGCAGATGCAGTCGCCACTTTCCGTTCGCTTCTGTCGAGACGGCTTCCACAATCTGAGGCAACGCTCGCAGCGCGCTGCTGTCGGCAATTCGAAGGCGTTCCAGAAGCTGATCGGGAATTTGTTCGGGAATATTTCTTCGGGGTCCGGCGCCCGTGATTGCTGCTGGCGAGCTTTCCATCGCCTGCTCAAAAATGACACGCAGATGCTCAGGATCGAACACGCGTACCGACTCACTGAATGAACCGACAGAAACTTTCTGGTTCCCAATCAGCTTCTGGACTTTTCGGAGTTTCGAGGCATCCGTTAGGCCGCGTACCGACTGCATGGCCGGATTGAACAGACTCAGAAGAACGAGCCCGGCATAGTGAGAGTACAACAACTTTCGATTGCCGGCGACATCGCGTTCAACGCCGACTGATTCCAGCTGCCGAAACTGCTCAATGGCCCTCTTCAGCAGCTTCGCCCCCTGAATGGGCGGTTCCTGATCCAGAATTTTCTGATCTGACATGAGTTCTCCTGAGGCTGCCATCATGGCATCATTCCATCAGAAGAACCTCACTGCGCAAATTTCGTGCCGAACGTTATTGGGCTCGCGCCCTGCCGCTACAAACACTGCGTTTCTGCGGAGTTCCCTGACATTGCGAACGATGCTGAGACTCAGGGATCTTTAGCAAGATCCACTACTCCTAAAGATGCACCAGTGCTCCGTCACAACAACGAAGAGGGGTTCGTCATTCCCGCCTGCGCGGGAATGACGGCTCAACCCTGGTTGTTGAAGTGACAAACCACTAACCTTTGGCCAGCTGTCGCAGAACCGTATGAAGAATGCCGCCATTGCGGTAGTAGACCACTTCAACCGGTGTGTCGATTCGGCAAGTCGTGACGAAATGGACAACTTCACCATTCGGCTTGCGAGCCATCACTTCAACGGCCTGTCGCGGTGCCAGTTTGTCGCTCAGACTGATGTCAAAGGTTTCTGTTCCGTCGAGCCCCAGTGATTCACGGCTTTCGCCGTCACGGAACTGCAGCGGCAGCACACCCATTCCAACCAGGTTGGATCGATGGATTCGCTCGAAGCTGGTCGCGATGACAGCTCGGATCCCGAGCAGATACGTTCCCTTCGCCGCCCAGTCTCGAGATGATCCGGTGCCGTATTCTGCACCGGCCAGAACAACCAGCGGAGTCCCTTCTTCCTTGTACTTCATCGCGGCATCGTAGATCGACGTCTGCTCGCCACTTGGGAAGTGAATCGCGACGCTGCCTTCTGTTCCTGGTGCAATCAGGTTTTTCAGGCGGATGTTCGCGAAGGTACCACGAGTCATCACGCGGTCGTTGCCTCGGCGTGCTCCGTACTGATTGAAGTCTTCCGGCTTCACACCCTGAGCCTGCAGGTACTTTCCTGCCGGACTGTTGGCCTTGATGGAACCCGCAGGACTGATGTGGTCGGTCGTCGTGGAATCACCAACAGACACGAGACATCGAGCACCTTCAATCGACTTGATCGGTGCCGGTTCGGCGGGCATGTCGACGAAGAACGGAGGCTCCTGAACGTAGGTGCTCTTTTCATCCCACTGATACAGGTCGCCTTCGCTGCCGGCAATCTTCTGCCATTCCGGAGGACCCTGAGTTGCCTGGCCATACTGCTCGGTGAACATCTCCGGCGTCATAGACGAAGCGATCGCATCCGCAATCTCCTTCTGTGTCGGCCAGATGTCTTTCAGGAAGACTTCTTTGCCGTCTTTGCCCTTGCCGATTGGCTGAGTTGCCAGATCGATGTCGACAGTTCCGGCAATCGCGTAGGCCACAACCAGCGGTGGGCTGGCGAGGTAGTTTGCCTTCACCAGCGGATTGACTCGACCTTCGAAGTTTCGATTGCCAGACAGCACTGCGGCAGCCACCAGGTCGCCGGAGGTTACAGCCTTTGCGACGGGATCAGGCAGCGGTCCGCTGTTGCCGATGCAGGTCGTGCAGCCGTAGCCAACGGTCTGGAACCCCAGTGCATCGAGAGCCTTGTCGAGTCCCGCCTTCTGCAGGTATTCGGTAACAACTCGGCTTCCAGGAGCCAGGCTGGTCTTCACCCACGGCTTACGCTCCAGGCCCTTCGCCACCGCATTTCGAGCGAGCAAGCCGGCACCAATCATGACGCTTGGGTTACTGGTGTTCGTGCAGCTCGTGATGGCTGCAATCACAACTGCCCCGTCAGTGATTTCGCTGCTATGTCCATTGTCTTCCACCTTCACCGGTGCGGAGGCGGCGGTCTTGCCATACGTTGGCAGCGACTTCTTCCATTCCGGCAGCATGTCCTTCAGAAGAATTCTGTCCTGCGGACGCTTCGGTCCCGCGAGTGAAGGAACGACGTCAGCCAGATTCAGCTGCAGAGTACTGGTGAAGCGAGGGTCCGGTGAGCTGGAGGTGCGGAACAAGCCCTGTTCCTTGTAGTAGCGTTCGACCAGATCAACGACGTGCTTTGGCCGACCAGTTCGTTCCAGGAATCGAATGGTCTCCGCATCGACAGGGAAGAAGCCCATTGTCGCTCCGTATTCAGGAGCCATGTTCGCCAGAGTTGCTCGGTCGGCAAGGCTAAGCGTATCAAGACCTGGGCCATAGAATTCCACGAACTTGCCCACCACTTTGTGAGCACGCAGCATCTGAGTCACAGTCAGCACTAGGTCGGTTGCGGTGGAACCTTCAGGCAGCTGCCCTGAAAGTTTGAAGCCCACAACTTCCGGAGTCAGCATGTAGATCGGCTGCCCCAGCATGACAGCTTCCGCTTCAATACCGCCAACGCCCCAGCCAACGACGCCAAGACCATTGATCATCGTCGTATGGCTGTCGGTTCCCACAAGGCTGTCCGGATAGGCCACACCGTTGGTGGTCATCACGACCGTCGCGAGATACTCAAGATTGACCTGATGCACGATACCGGTCGCTGGCGGCACGACTCGGAAATTGTTGAACGCCTTCTGGCCCCAGCGAAGGAACTGGTATCGTTCCATGTTTCGCTCGAACTCAATCTCCACGTTCTTCTGCAAAGCAAACTTGCTTGCGAATTCGTCCACCTGGACGCTGTGGTCAATGACCAGGTCGCAGGGAACCAGAGGATTGATCTTCTTTGGATCGCCACCCATTCGAACCATCGCGCTTCGCAGAGCGGCGAGGTCGACGACCGCAGGCACTCCGGTGAAGTCCTGCAGGACGACTCGGCCCGGTTTGAACGGAACTTCAATCTCCGCTGGCTTCGCAGCATTCCAGTTCGCCAGGTTGTTCACGTCATCCGCGGTGACGACAAAATTGTCAACGTTGCGGAGACAGGCTTCGAGCAGGACTCGAATCGAATACGGCAGAGTTTCGATGTCGCCGATGCCATCCTTCACCAGCTTTGGCAGGCTGTAGTAGGTCACGTTACCTGCGGCAGTTTTCAGGGTGGATTCTGCACCGAACGGATTGTTGCTCATGAGTCGACTCTGGGGATTCAGGAAGGTATCGAAGGAGCCATCAAAGGCCCGACGCGGACGACAGTGGCTATACGCTTGCCTCAGAAGATCGGATCATCGGATTTTCCGGGGAGCCGGATTGTAGAAAACCGCCACACTCACGCAATTGCCAGCCGGTAGAGTCTCATCCGAGCTTCACTTCGCAACCCGAAACGTCAGTGAGGGAGCAACCACCACACCGTTATCCTGGGAATCCCTCGCTGACGCCGCGGGTTGGGATACCTTTACCGGCAGCAGAATCCGCCGATCGTCATTTGATTCCCATGATTGGGCGGATCAGCAGCCACGTGCCCAGCGTCAACAACGGGACCCCAATCAGGTTCAGGATCAGCCCCTGGCGAGCCATTTGAGCGGAAGGAATCCGCCCAGTACTGAAGACAATGGCGTTCGGAGGAGTCCCAACAGGAAGCATGAACCCCGCGCTGGCCGCCAGGGTCGCTGGAACGAACAGCATTCGAGGATCCATGTGAAGCGGCTCCGCCAGAACAAGAATGGCCGGGAGCACCGCATTGACCGTAGCGACGTTACTGGTCAGCTCTGTCAGCATGACCAGGATGAAACAGATGATGGCCACAACCATCGCTGGATGATACGACTGGAGCGGCCCCTTCAGCGTTGCTGCCAGCCACGCTGCCAGCTTTGTTGTTTCAAACGCATTTGCCAGAGCAAATCCGCCACCAAAGAGCAGGATCATATCCCAGGGTAGTCGCGAGGCTGTCGACCAGTCCATCAGCGGAACAAAACGCCCGCGTGAATCACGCTGTCCTGACGGCAACACAAATAACAAAACCGCCATGAACATCGCCACTGTTGCATCGCTGACCGTGTTGGGGGTCAGCCAGAGATTTCCTGCCGCTGTTTCTCCAGTGATCCAGGCGGCGAATCGGCCGAACGACCTTTGCCATCCGCCAAACAATTCGTAGTCGCCCAGCAGAATCTTGTCTCGAGTGACCCACAGGACCGCAGTCAGGCCAAACGCTCCCGTCATCAACCGCTCAGCAGTCGTCATTCGCCCCAGTGATGACAACCGCTGTTTCAGAATCAGTTTCAGATCACCGTCACGCGTTGTTCCATACGGCAACTTTCGAATGAGTATCGCGACGACGATCGCGGCATAAACCAGAGCAATCGGACCGCAGCTCAGCAGCCATTCCGAAAAGTAAACAGGTGGAGCATCTTTGAGCGTCGACTGATAAATGCCGATGGCCACGCTGTTCGTGGGACTTCCCACCGGAGTCGCCATGCCGCCCAGCGTCGCGCTGTAGGCCAGTGTCAGAAGGAGCGGAACGGCAAGTGCGGAAGAGCGGTGTTCGCCTTCACCAACCTCATCGATCACTTTCAGCATGGCCAAACCGATCGGCAGCATCAGCATCGTTGTGGCGGTATTGCTGATCCACATCGACAACGTGAACGTCGCGATGGAGAACCCAATCACAAGTCGCCTGGGACTGACGCCAACCAGATTCACAATCGTCAGCGCCATGCGACGATGCAGATTCCATCGCTCGATCCCCAATGCAATGATCATCCCGCCGATGTACAGGAACAGACTGTCTTCGGCGTACGATCGTGCTGTGTCTTTCGCTGTCTGTATTCCAAACAGCGGAAACAGTGCGAGCGGCAGCAAACTGGTGGCTGCGATGGGAATGGCCTGAGTCATCCAGAGTCCGGCCATCAATGTGGCCACGGCGAGCAATCGATGTCCGGCAGGCGTCATTCCCGCTGGGATTGGGGTCAGCAGGATGACCACCGAAACCAGCACCAGCCCAAACAGGAGAGTCGGAGACAACGTTCGGTCTTCCGATTCCGATTCAATGCGTGGGCTGGTCATTCGATGCTACTCGTTCGCCTTGCCAGGATCATTGTCACTCACCGTGAAGGATTCTTCTCC
>JAEUII010000046.1 GCA_016795145.1 Planctomycetaceae bacterium | reverse complement strand
GAGCTTTGACGGTTCAGGCCGGCGACAGAGTTCTGCTCGATAAGGCGGACGCGACATTTCCGGCAGGAAAAGTGACGTTGCTCCTTGGGTGCAGCGGAGTTGGCAAATCAGTCCTGCTGAAAATCCTGGCCGGGCTGATCGATGAGGATCATGCGGCAATCCGCTACTCGGGTTCGATTCTGTTTCGACCACCGGATCAGCCCGTTCATACGGTCGGGGATGATGATCATCCCGTCTCTGTCGTCTTCCAGAACTTTGCTCTTCTGGATGAACTGACGCCGACGGAGAACGTTCGAATTGCTCAGGACCATTCCAGACAGCTGAAGGCACTCCCGCCACAGCGTGCGTCCGAACTGCTGTCGGAACTTCGCGTTCCCACAGATCGTCCTGTGAGTGTCCTGAGCGGCGGGCAGCAGCAGCGTCTGGCGATCGCGCGAGCACTGGCACCGCGTGCTGACGTCGTGCTTTACGATGAGCCGACTTCCGGCCTGGATGCTCGCACTGCCCACCAGGTGGCCGAGCTGATTCGGGAGACACACGATCGGCATCGTCGCACGGCGATCCTGGTGACGCACGATCATGAAACGCTTCGCTCAATCGCGGACCACATCATTCTGCTTGACCATCAGAATAAGAAACTCATCGAACTTCCCCGTGAGACATGGAATGACCTGACGGAAGCACTCGGGCAACCGCCAGCATCGCTCGATGTGCGTCCTCCTATGACGCTGGTTCAGAGTCTGATTCAGGTGATCACCGGGACCGCGGAATCATTTGGTCGGTTCGTTGAGGACTTCGTCACGCTGCCATTCGCTCTGCTTCCACTCTGGAAGAGTCTTCGCTGGGGACTTCGTTATACCGGGTACTATCTGAGACTGGTTGCGGGGATCTCCGCGTGCCTCTATATCGTCGCTGCCTGCATGATTCTGGGTTATGTGGCTCAGGACTTTGTGTTCCGCTACTTGCCCTTTCGTCAGCACACGGAACCTCTGCTTGGTGAGAACCTGCTGCACGCAACGGGCTTTTCCATTTACCGATTCCTTGTTCCGATGCTGGCGACGATTCTGATTGCCGCGAGGTCGGGAGCAGCCGTTGCGGCGGATCTGGGAAGCAAGGTGTATGGCAACCAGCTGGATGCACTTCGGACATTGGGCGCGAATCCGAACAGGCTCCTGCGCACGCCGATTCTGTATGCGTTTTTGCTGGGAACGCCGCTGCTCACGATGCTCGGTTACTATGCCGCGGCCATCAGCGCGGGGTTTGCCTATTTGATGACTCATTCGGATTCTGGCGTCGCCTTCTGGGATGCTCATTTTCACAAGGAACTGATTCAGCCCACAGGTTATTTCTACAAGGGTGCAGGCTGGCTGACCGCAAAGCTGGTCACCTGTGGCGTTGGCATTGCTATGATTTCGTGGCAACATGGTTCATCGCCGAAACTGTCCAGTGCGGAGATCAGTCGCGGCGTGACTCGAACGATTCTATGGGCAACGCTCTACGTTCTGGTCGTACACTTCCTGTACTCCCAGTTCGAATTCAATGTTCAGAAGTAAGTCAACGCGAATCAGACTTTCAGGCGAACAACGATGACGGATCCTTTTTCGCAGTCTGATTCTCTGGCCGGCGAGATCTTCTCCTTGCTGCAGCAAAAATCTGCGCGAGTCGTTCTGGCGGAAAGCTGTACGTGCGGTTTGATCGCTTCACTTCTTGCTCGGATTCCCGGGATGTCTGCTGTGCTGGCGGGCAGTTTTGTGGTCTACCAGGTCGACAGTAAAGTTTCGTGGCTCGATGTCCCGCAAACGCTGATTGACCAGTATGACGTTGTCAGTTCCGAAGTCGCTGCAGCGATGGCCGAAGGTGCACTTCGCAAAACGCCCCATGCCACAATTGCCGTCAGTATCACGGGGCATCTTGGCCCGGGAGCACCCGTGGATCTGGATGGAACAGCGTGGCTCGGAATCGCGCAGCGGGAATTGCATGTGGTTCCGGCAACCGTCCGCACATTGACGAAAAAGCTTGCCCTGGAGGCGGTGCCTGGACTCACGCCTTTGCAAATTCGGCGTGACCGTCAGTTCGCCGCCGCGTTAATGGCCCTGCAGAACCTTCGAACGACGTTGCTTGAGTCGTGAACGATTCGCCCCAAGGATCCCAGAACCCGCAGGATTCTCCGTGAAATTCCTGCGGCATCGCATAGCCGTTTATGCCGATTAAGAGGTTACCGAAAGGAAACTGGACTTTGTGTCCGGGTTTCGCGGTCACTCGGAAACTGTCCGGTGTTCTGTTGGAAACGTGTGATTGGACGAGTCTACAATCTGCGAGTACTGGATGTTGACCCGCACGGGAACAGCGTCCGACGAATGGAAATGAAACGCACAAACTGGTCCGGAACGTGCACACGGGCGTCCGGGGCAGATTGATGTTCGATGAACAGCGGAGTCAGCAATGTCTGGTTTCTTGTATCACGTTCGAATCGCGGTGTGCATGCTTCTGGCCGGGCTGACGATCCCGGTCGCTTCAGCAGGCTTGGCAGCAGACGCGCCGGAAGCACTCAAAGAGCGTCAGACCCAGCTGATGAAGGCTGTGGAAAAAGTGCGTGGCGCCGTGGTCGGCGTTTCGGATGGAATGGGCTTTGGCAGCGGCGTGGTGGTCACCGGTGACGGAATTGTTCTGACGGCGTCTCATGTTGTTGACCAGCAGCGTCGGTTTGGAAGTCGACGTCGTGGCGGCGATCGCCCGATTACGATCACCTTTCCGGACGGAAGTGAATATCGCGCATCGTTGCTTGGGAAAAATGCAGACGCCGACGCGGCAGTGATTCGCATTACGGAGCCCTGGCGAAACGGCCCGGAGTTTCCTCATGCCGAGATGGGCAAAACGTCTGAGACAAAGGTCGGCCAGTGGTGCTTCGCGATGGGCCATCCTGGCGGATACCGTCAGGAACGTCAGGCACCGCTCCGCTATGGACGTGTCCTTTCTGTTGGCAGCCGAACGGTTGTGTCTGACTGCGCGATCCTTCTGGGAGATTCCGGTGGCCCGTTGTTCGATATGGAAGGTCGCGTAATCGGCATCCACAGCATGATCACCAGCCTGATCATCGAAAATCGTCATGTCGCCATCGACTGCTATCACAACGACTGGGACAGACTGATTGCCGGCGATCGCTGGGGCAGGCTGCGAGCAAACGACAGTGATTTGATTGAGTCCGGCTTCTTTGGTGTCCATCTGAAGTGGCGAGATTTCATCCCTGAAGTGGACAAGGTGTTTCCCGGCACGCCCGCAGAAAAGGCTGGAATCCAGGTCGGTGATGTTCTGATGAAGATCCAGGGCATGCCGATCGCTGATCGCCTGGACCTTGGTACCACACTGGATCTGCTCGAAGAAGATCAGACCGTGCAGGTCACTCTTCGTCGGAAGGATGCAGAGACCATCGTTGATCTGACGACGGGCGATGACGCTTCTGATGTTGAAGAAGAAGCACCAGCAGAGGAGAAAGCCGATCAGGAACGCGAGCGAGAAATCATGGAGCAGCTCAGCGAAAACCGTCGTATCGGCAAGTTCGAAAAGCGTACCGAAGAGGAGATGAATCTTTACGGCCCCATCGCGGAAACTCATCGAAATGATGTGGTTGCCATTCGCGATGGCGGCCTGCTGTTGTGCCTGGGTACCGTGATGTCGGCTGACGGTTATGTGCTGACAAAGGCATCAGAAATTGAAGGGGCCATCGATCCGGAGGTCATTCTGCCAAAGGGCGGACGATTTAAGGCGAAGGAACTTGGGCGAGATGTCGCGTTCGACCTTGTGCTTCTGAAAATCGAAGCCACAAATCTGCAGGCGACTCAGTTCCAGAAGAATCCTGCTCAGCTTGGACAGCTGGCATTCCTCCAGGATGCTCGCGGCCGTGCATCCATTCCTACCGTAGTGAGTGTCGAGGCTCATGCGATGGAGAGTTCCAAAAAGGCGTTCCTGGGGATCGTTCAGGATCGCGATGCAAACGGCGTTCGAATCAAGAAGGTGATTCCCGGCGGCGCTGCCGAGCGAAACGGGCTCAAGGAAGACGACGTTGTCCTGTCGATTGGCGGAAATGATGTGCACGATCCGGCTCAACTGGTGGAACGCATCCAGCAGTATCGTCCGTTCGACAAGGTGGCTGTTCGTTACATGCGGGGCGATCAGATTCGCACGATTGAACTGGTGCTGACTCCGAAGTTCACCAACGAGAATCCTCTGCTGCCGCTGTACAACGATCTGGAACTGATGGGACAGTTTGCGAGTGTTCACTCGGCCGGATTTCCTCGAGCCATGCAGATCGATGCAGACGTTTACCCGACGAAAGTGGGAGGCCCGCTGTTGAACATTGACGGAGAAGCTCTTGGGATCGTGATCGCTCGTGCCGACCGATATCCGACGTTTGTGATTCCAGCCGACAGCGTGCTGACAGTGTATGAGCAGTTGAAAGCAGATGCTGCGAAGAAACCAGCTGCTCCTGCAACGGATGAAAAGAAATAGGTCGCCACGGTTCTATCAGCCAGTTTCACCTGGCGCTGGATCGCACTCGCAATCGCACTCGCACTCGCACTCGCAGTCTGTTGAAAGACGTTGTTTTGACGAACGCATCTGACTCATTGTTGCCCATCAATCCGCTGACTCCTCATGATTACTGGATGAAGAAGGCGCTGGATCAGGCGATCATTGCATTCGATCAGGGAGAAGTTCCTGTTGGTGCAGTGATCGTGCATCGTGAACGAGTCATCGCAGAAGCCTACAATCAGCGTGAGATGCTTCAGGATCCCACAGCGCATGCGGAGATGATCGCGATCACTCAGGCCGCCGAAGTGCTGGGTTCATGGCGACTGCTGGACTGCACTCTGTATGTGACACTGGAACCATGTCCGATGTGTGCCGGCGCCATTGTGCAGGCAAGGATTCCGAATGTTGTGTATGGCACAAGCGATCCAAAGGGCGGAGCCTGTCATACGCTCTTCAGTATCACGGGTGATTTGCGGCTGAACCATCAGGCTGCTGTCCTGGGAGGCGTGATGCAGGAAGACTGCAAAGCCATTCTTCAGGAATTTTTCCGGCAACAGCGAGCCCTGGGAAAAAAATAACGGTCACAACTGCCGTTTGACCAGGCCAGCACGAGCCCCTCGTGGATTTTTCTCCGGCAGTTTCTGCCGAGCACGTTATTAATCGGCAAAAATTGCGGGCATACCACGCATTTTGTGGCATTCCGATCTTGTGTTGAGCCGGTGCGTCGAAGAAATGCAACCAAAACTTTAACCGCTATTGACCCAAATTTTTCATTGGGATAAATCACGCCCCGAACGCAGGACGTTCCTCGGCAGAAATGGCCAAACACCTGCGACTCCTTTCCACTTTCTGCAGTTCTTCAGGCAAGTCGAACAACTGGTTCTTCAGAAGCTCGATAAGCCTCCCCTCTCACCTTCAGGGTTTCAAAGTCGAAGACAGAAGTCCACGGACGGACAGCTGATCGAACGCGAAACCGGTCTCCTCTCACTCGTCGCATCAGTTTCTCAGCTGGTAACACGATCGTGACCCTTTCTTCAGGGAAGAAGCTCATGCTGTCCAGAAGACTGTCTTTTGGTGCCGCGCTGGGTGCGCTGGTCTGTTCACTTCAGGCCACACCGGCCCAGGCTCAATTCTTTGGAAACAACTGCGGATGCGGTCCGGTCACAGCGGCACCAATAGCATCAGCCTGTTGTGCACCGGTTCAGCAGGTGGCCTGCTATCAAACGGTCCCGGTGACGACCTACAAGCAGGAACGTCAGACGGTTGAAGTTCCAACCTACCAGACGGCCTACGAAGAGCGTCAGGTCACGTACTACCGCCCCGTCACTCAAAGCCGGGAAGTCGAGATTCCAACGGTCTCCTATCAGAACGTCACGGAATGCCAGACTGTCAACCGTGACATGGGACGATGGATCACTCGCTATCATCCCGTTGCAAAGTGCTCACCATGCCAGGTCGATCCTCGTCCAGGCGTGATTGGATGGCTGAATCGCAGCGGATACTCCATGCGAACAGCGTTCATGCCAAACTACACGACGTCTCGTGAATATGTGCCAAACATGGTCGCGTATTCCGTGCCTGTGACACGTCAGGTTGCTGTTCGGGGCACTCAGCGAGTCACCGTGCAGGAAACTAAAATGGTCGCCGAGTCTCGAACGGAGAAGGTTCCGGTTCAGCGACTGGTGATGAAGAAAGAAGAAATCACCGTGATGCGTCCTCAGACGGTTTATCGAACCGTTCCAACGGGCACAGCGATGGCCTTTGGCGGCTACCCAGGTGCTCCTCAGATGGCATTCGGTGTGCCTGTGATTGACAACACACAAACTGCACAGCGACCTTCACCGGATCCGATCAGCTCAGAACGATCGGCATTCAAGTCAGATGAAGATACCAGTTCCGGTGACTTCAAGCGAAGCAGCGACGCTACCGACAGCAACATTCGCGGTTCAGGCCTTGAGCGAGAAGCCGGCCCAAATCTGGACGACACGCCATCGTTCCCGCAGACCCGCAATAATGGATCTGGCAAGCGAGTCATTCCGGCTGTCTACAGCAAGTCTTCGCCAGCAGATGCTCAGGTTGCCTCCAGCCGCTCATCCGGCTCAGGCTGGCATGCGGCTCGTCGATCCGGAGGCCGAAGCATCGCGGAGAACACGGCTGCAAAGCCTGCAATCTCTGTTGCTGATACCAGCGTCGAAAAATAGTGCCGCTCGGAGCTGATCAGAATCAGCCTGCACGAAACGGCCAACCACTGAAACACTGAGATCGTGGCCTTCACGATCTCACACTGAATCCTCTCCCCCTCTCCTCTCTCTCCTTTCCTTTCTGTTCCTAAAGTTGATGCGTCCCCTCGCGGCACCGGTATCACGCCGGTGCCCATTTTCATGCGCGGACCATAGTCGCGGTTCGCTCCGCGAACCAGGCGCTCCTCTTCATCATCCAACTGCCAGGCGGCACTCGGCCTTATCTACAGGCTTGCTCAGCGTTCTGTTCGCAAAGCCGAAATTAGTCGCGGTTCGCTCCGCCGAACCAGGCGTTCTTCTCCATCATCCAACTGCCACGCGGCACTCGGTCTTATCTACAGGCTTGCTCAGCGTTCTGTTCGCAAAGCCGAAATTAGTCGCGGTTCGCTCCGCGAACCAGGCGCTCCTCTTCATCATCCAACTGCCAGGCGGCACTCGGCCCTCTCTACAGGCTTGCTCAGCGTCCTGTTCGCAAAGCGGAAATTAGTCGCGGTTCGCTCCGCCGAACCAGGCGTTCTTCTCCCGCTCGCATCTACCAGCACACTACACCCAGCGACAAATCACCCGCCCTTGCAACCAGAACACGAGGGCGTTCTGTTCGCGGAGCGAACAGCGACTATGTTGCTAAAATTTCTAAAAAAGCAAGAGCCACAGTTTACACGAGATGTCGTGCTCCAACAGAATTAGTGTGTAATGACAACGCACCCTTGGAGACTGCATCATGCGACACAACGAACAACTGTGCGTAGAGATCGCCCTGCGCATTCCGGGAATCTGGTCGTCCATTCAGCAGCTTAGGGACTCATTGCCCGATGGCACTCAGCTCACGGAAGCCAAAGTCATTTTGAAGGATGGCTCGGAATGTGAGTACTTCGTGCTTCCCGCCGATGAACAGTTCCCGCAGATCTTTCGGTCATCCTGCCGAAGAATCCCGACTCGCGAAGAACAGCGAAAAGTCTCCCGATACACATTTTGTATCGCCCTGTCGGGCCCGGGTGGTTCTCTGGAAGCCGCTTACCAAATGATGAAAGCGGCGGCAGTCATTGTCGAAGCCGGTGGCGCAGGTGTGTTCATCGACAACAGCGGCCTGGCACATGGTGGCCAGGACTGGCTGAATATGTGCGATATGGGTGGAACGGATTCGATTAGCTATGCGTTCGTTGCACTTGTTCGCGGACTTTCAGAAGTCTGGACGATGGGCTTTCAGGCAATCGGAATTCCAGACCTTCGCATGACTCGTCATGACTCTGAACAGGATCCGGATTCGATCATCGACATTATCCGTTACATGGCAGCGTCCGATGTCCAGCTTGATGACGGTCATTTGATTGCTGATGAACACGGTCCGATGTTCAAAGTCATGAAAACATCATGTTCGAGGTTTGAATCCGGTTCGCCGATGCACAACCCGTTTGGCTACCTGCAGCTTGTACGAACACGAGGTTCTGTGAGTGACAATTAGATTGTGATTTTGGCAAGAGCTCCGTCAGAAAAACGAAGAAAGGTTCGTCATTCCCGCACTGGCGGGAACCCAGAACGTTGAAAGCTGGGTTCCCGCCAGTGCGGGAATGACGCCTAAACCCAAATTGTTGATGTCACAAACCACTCTCCTGGGCCATTCGGTAAGTTCCGGCGTCCGGCAGTTTCTGCCGATGTCCAGTCTTAGTTCGCTCCAGCGCTTCGATTGGCCTGAAAATCACCTTCACGCGATGCTCGCACTCTCGCTATTCTTCGATTCGCATCGTGCAGAATCGACTGTGCGAATTGGAATTGAATCCGCACCGCGGTGGGAAACAGATTTCGAGTACGTCCGATGACAACCGGTTATCGAAACAGAATTGGCCATCAGCTCCTCCCCTTCGCTCTTTGCGTGGCATTCCTGTTTTCAAACATCGGATGTTCATACGACGGATGGCTGATGCAGATGGATAGCAATAGTCCATCGCCGTTCTTCGGACTCGGCTTTTCGGTCGATTCGGGGTCGCGTCCAGGCCAGCCCACGCAGAACCCTGCCACACGATCAGATCTTAAGAAGGCGACCATCGACAACAAGCTGGCCCTCGCCTCCGTTGTCGGAATCAGGCCTCGACGTTCCACTGACTCACCCCAGCTGACCATTCCCGAAGGCGCAGAATCCCGGACGGAAGATGTCGATCTTCGACTCTCGTCGTTCTAAGTCTCGCTCTAAACGTAGTGGATCTTGCTAAAGATCCCTCGAGCATTCGTTCCGGCCTGCGTGTTGATCAGACCGCAACATTCCACTCTGCATTTTCCATTCTCCAATCACCATTAACCATTTCCTCCATCGCCAACCAATCACCAGCGCCCAGGCCGAGATCAGTCGACCTGTCCTTTGTGCTCAATTCTGCACTTCTCTATTCTCCGTCATCGTCCATTTCTGACGCGCCGGTGACCTGATGACTGGAGAGACGACATGCGCTGGATGCACATTCTGATTCTGATCGTGCCTGCTTCCATAAATCCTTCTTCGATAAGTGCTCAGCAGCCACCCACTCAGCAGCAGCCCAATATCATCCTGATCCTTGCTGATGATCTGGGAGCCAAAGAACTGTCGTGCTACGGCAGCAAGCAGCACAAGACTCCGAATCTGGATCGACTTGCAAGCGAAGGCACACGGTTCGAAACGTTTTACTCCATGCCGTTATGCACGCCAACGCGAGTGTGCCTGATGACGGGGCAATATGGATTCCATAATGGATTTCTCGGGATGCAGGATCCTGCATTCAAGCCGTTGCCCGATTCTCCACAGGCCTCGATCGGGAACCACTTTACTCACGCGGATCTCCTGAAGACTCGAAATTACGCGACAGCTCAGGCAGGCAAGTGGCAACTGAGCGGCAAGCTGCCAACCTTGATCCACGATGCCGGCTTCGATGAGTATCGAATGTGGGCCTACGACCATAACCTGCCCGAAGGGATCCGCCATCCATCCCATGAAAAGCCAGGCGGAAACACAAGCCGCTACTGGCATCCCAGCCTAGTGGAAAACGGAAAGTACCTGGAAACAAAGCCGGAGGATTACGGCCCGGACATGCTGAATCAGTTTGTGCTCGACTTTGCGCGGCGGAACAAGTCACACCCGTTCTTCGTTTACTACACATCGCTGCTGACACACGGCCCCCATCTGGAAACACCGGATCCGCAGAACCCTGGGAAACGCTGGCCGGCCGGTTTTCATTCCAACGTGGAATACCTCGATCATCTGATGGGGCAGCTGATGGACGGACTGAAGTCTGAAGGCCTCGACCAGAACACACTCATTATCTTCGTGGGAGACAATGGAACGGGCGGCGATGGAAAGGGCACGCTTACAGAACTGGGTGCTCGAGTTCCCTGCATCATTCGAGGCCCTGGTGTTCAGCGTGGAGTTGTCTCAAAGGCCGTCGCCGATCTGACCGACATCATGCCGACGCTGGCAGAGTACTCCGGTGCAAAACTGCCGGAAGGAGTTCCGTTCGATGGCCACAGTCTTGGGCCTGTCCTGCGAGGAAAAAAGTCTGCCCATCGCGACTGGATCTACAGTCATCTGGATGATGGGCGAATCCTTCGAGATGCTCGATGGTTGCTGGAGATCGATAAAGCTGGCAAAGGCGAACGCTTCTTCGATTGTGGCGACTGTCGTGACGGAAGTACGTATCGGGATGTGACGAATTCAACAGATCCCGAAGTCCTTGCCGCCAAAGAACGATTCAAGGCCATCCTTGCATCAATGCCGGAACCAAAGCCGCATCCGGAAAAGCCAAAAGCTCGCAAGGGAAAAGACGCGAACGATCAAGGGAACGCCGACGCGGCCACAAAGAAGAAGCTGGATCGATTTCAGATGCGCGACAGCAACGGTGATGGCATCATTGATCGCATTGAGTTCGAAGCAACGGCTGTCGTAAAGGAAGCCGCCGCCATCCAAACTCGGTTCAGCAAAATGGACGCCGACGGTGACGGCAAGATTACGCAGGACGAATTCCTGACTGCGGTTCAGTAGCACGTGAAAACTTTATGGCATGTCCGACCGCGGCAGCAATCCTCGCGTCGGAGACACGAGCCACACTGAAAACTGAACCCTGAAAACTGAACCCTCACCCCTCCAGCCACTCCATCAGCTGGCCCGGCACATCAACGCCACACGCCTTCTCCAGCCCTTTCCAGCCGGGTACGGCATTCACTTCAATCACCTGCAGCTGATCCTGTGAGTCGTACATGAGATCGACACCGGCGAACACAGCTCCCGTGACTTTGGCGGCTTCAAACGCAAGCCGTTCTTCGTCAGCGGTTGGCTGATGCAGCATGCCGATGCCCTGCTGAGAAATGTTGGCTCGAAAGTCACCTTCGCGCGGAATGCGTTTCATGGATCCGATCAGGCGACCATCGAGACACAGCAATCGAAGGTCGAACCGAGGACCATTCAGAAATCGTTGCAGATACAGCACCGCTCCAAGGCGAGACAGAGTCTGAAACGTTCGATGAGCCAGCTCGGGATCACTGATCCTCATGATGCCGCGACCTTCCGCACCGAACAGAGGCTTCACGACGACGTCGCGTCCCAGCCGCTCAAAGGCGTCCATCGCAGCATCCGTGTTCTCGCAGACAATCGTGTCGGGAACAGGAAGCCCCGCCAGAGCCAAACGCTGAGTCGTCAGATACTTGTCCACCGCGCATTCAAGCGAGCGCGGGGAGTTGACGATGCGGACACCCTGAGCTTCCACTCCAGCCAGCAGATCCATGCGGGCGACAACCTGCTCCAGTGTGCCTGGCGGCATTGTGCGAACAAGGATTGCATCCAGTTCGGTAAGCGACTGCATTCCACAGCGGAGCTGCAGTCGGCCATGTTCCACGGTCGAACAAAACTCTTCAAACAGCAACGGCGAAACGCGATGCCCACGAGCCTCCGCAGCGCGCCTCAGCTCCGCCACATAGCGACTGTCTTTGCTGCCGAGGATACCGAGGTGCATAGTGAGCGACTAGTGCGTCTTCACGACAAAAAGTTCGGGCTGGAGGTAGTGGATCTTGCTGTAGTGGATCTTGCTAAAGATCCCCGAGCCGCAGCACTGTTCAAAAGCACCACGACCGGAATTCAAAGCTTGACGAAGCACTAGCCCAGAAACGAGCAGATGTAATCAGTCACCTTCGTCACCTTCAGCAGGAAGTGCGAATTCCCTGGAACATGAAACGACTGACCGCCCTGAATCGAATGCCACGTCGTCTCACCAGCCAGGCAATAGGTCAGTTCGCCCGACTGAATCTCCATCAGCTCAGGCTTACCCGTCCCAAACTTGTACTCACCCGGCAGCATGATCCCCAGAGTCTTCGTGGACCCATCCGGAAACTCCACCGTCCGACTCGTCACATTCCCGTCGAAATAAACATTCGCCGCCTTAACAACCGACACACCCGCAAACTTACTCATCACACTCACCTGAAACCAAAAACAAAGAACCAAGAACCACAAACCAAGCCCCTCACAAATCCCCCTCTCAAGTCCCCCCCCTCTCAAACGCAGTTTGGGAGGGGTCGAACGAGCGTCAGCAAGTTCGGGGGAGGGCCACAAACGCGCCCTACTTCTTCTTCGCCACCGGCCGAATCGCTCCGCTGGCCTGCACCTTCAAATCGCCTTTGCACTTTGCAGCCGCAGGCACGTTGACGCGAACGAAGAACGTACCACTCTTCTTCGGAGTATGTTCGAGGCCTGCATTGACCGCGAACGGATCACCGGGTTTCCCATCAGTGACAATCAATCCAATCACTGCGCCGAACGGAGCACCTGCGACATGGTCCTTCTGAGGATCTGCGGTTGGCAACCCGGTGAGCGGCACCGTACCGGTCATGTCCAGTCGATAGTCACCAGTGATTGTGACTCGAAACGCTTTGTCCGCCTCGACATCAAACAGCGGCGTCCATCCCTTGGCCACGTCCACTTCTGTCTTAAAACCATTCTCCTGCAGAAGCTCTTCGCGGATGCCATCGATTCGCTGAGCAATGCCGTCCATCTTCGGATGGATTCTTGCGATGCGTTCGAGCACCGCGATGGACTGTTCCTTTTCGCCCTGCGAATAGAACTCATTCGCCACCGCAAGGTATTCCTGAACCAGCTGTTCTTCGGCCTTGGAGATCCGAGTTTCAAGCTGCTGCGAAGAAGGCGCGTCTTTGCGATCTTTGTCCTTATCCTTATCTCTGTCCTTGTCACGATCACGCGACTGAGCCATCGCAGCAGGAGCCAGCAACAGGAACGCCGCAAGGATCAACAGAGCCTTCGCGCCTCGGTAAGCAGGATGGATGGATGTCTGACTCTTGTTCAACAGCATTTCAGAACCTCCCGATGAGTACGTGCCGCTTGCCGGGCAGCACTTTGCGAGACCACCCTTTGAACCGCACTCTTGAAGCCACGAAGGCCGAGTGACACCGCAATGTCAGCTCGACAACTCCCTATTGGACCGGATCACAAACACTTCTGCGAGACCTTACGTCTCTCGAAGCCCCGAAATTCTGCCAGAACTGGCGCTTTTGAGGATTGGCGTAACATTTCCAAAGCCAACGTTCACTCCGCCGCCCCCAAAGTCGCGGTTCGCTCCGCCGAACCCCGCGTTCACTCACCCAAAGTCGCGGTTCGCTCCGCCGAACCAGGCGTGTTTCTCCCGCTTACATCAACCAGCACACCTCATCCAGCCACAAATCGCCGCCTCACAACCCGAACACCCAGGCCAAGCTGCTTGGAGAACAAACAACGACATTCCACCGCCGCTTTCCCGTCTCATGACAGGAACCCAAAGAATCCCTGCCGAAAGCCGCGAACCTGGCGCCCGCGAGAAGGCTCCTGAAGAAAGGCCACGGAATGGAAAAAACTGTTCTGAACACAGAAACACGCTCGTACGGTCACGAAAGCAGCAAAACCAGCAGCCAGAACCGGCAGAATCTGCAACAGAACACCCCCGCGGCTGAGAACGAAGGAGTCGAGAGTCCAAAACACACTTGATTCGCTTCACCATCGCCGCTACTTTTCCGATCCGACCAGCACATTCCTCTGTAGCTCAGCTGGTAGAGCAGGCGGCTGTTAACCGCCGGGTCGTAGGTTCGAGTCCTACCGGAGGAGCTTTTTGAAAACAGCGGACTTTCGCTGTTACCCGAGTTTACAGAAAACGCCGAGAGTGTCCCTCTCGGCGTTTTTTCGTTTTCCGCCTTTTTCGCGGGCGTTTGATCAATTCCGCCCGAGGCCAAAATCTCTCCGATTCGAGGTCGCCACAGAAGGCCGCGCCAGGAACCATTACGGTCCCCATCCTAGCCTCAAATTGTGCCCCAAAACTCTCTGAGTCTCTGGTTAATGGCTACCGTGGTGTTAACAGCCGCGTACCTCTCGCATCCATTTTCGTGAATTCGAACTGGCACTGCGTAGATCAATGGTGCCGGGCGATGTGATTGGACACGCGCCACGACGTTTCTGCCAGACGGTACGCTGGTCGCATTGCGAAGGTTGCCGTGGGTCTTCCCTTTTGAGGATCCTCCACATGCCTGACCTCGATTCGTACTCGCGTCCAACCACTGACCAGTGCATCTCGGAGATCGCCCAGATCCTGGCGATCGGCGTCTGCCGTATGCATTCCCGGGTCACGATCCTCGTGGACACCCCCGATGACGAAACTCTCAGAGAACGTTCTCCGAACTGCCTTGAGCTTTCCGATGCCCCAGGGCTCACTGTCCACAGTCGTTAACGGTTCCAGAGACTCGTGGAGAGACCCAAAAAATGCATCTGAATATGACGAAGGAGGTGGCCGCCCTCCGGAAAATGACGGTCAAAGAACTGAAGGCGAAGTATGCCGAAGTCTTCGGTGATGAGACCCGCACCGGCAACAAAGCCTGGCTGATCAAACGCATCGCCTGGCGGCTGCAGGCCAACGCGGAGGGCGGGTTGTCAGAGCGAGCCCGCCAACGCGCACTCGAGTTGGCGAATGATTCGGACGTACGAACCACAGCCCCGAAGCAAAGATTTTCAGAGCTGAACAATGTATCGATCTCGACGATCGTGACTGATGCGATCAAGACAGATCCACGGCTGCCGGTACCTGGAACGATGCTGGTTCGTCAGTACAAAGGCAGATCACTGCATGTCAACGTGCTGCAACGCGGATTCGAATTCGAAGGCGAGGTCTTCAAGACCCTGAGTGCGGTGGCGAGGGCGATCACCGGGCAGCATTGCAACGGATACCACTTCTTCCGGCTTGGAAAGGACACGAATCAATGAGTCGCACAATATCGCGAAAAGCACCGCCAGAAAGAATCTCAGTTCGATGTGCCGTCTACACTCGCAAGTCCACAGAAGAGGGGCTGGAGAAGGAATTCAATTCACTCGACGCACAGCGGGAATCGGGCGAGGCCTACATCAAGAGCCAGTTGCACGAAGGCTGGGAATGCCTTCCAGAGAAATATGATGACGGAGGATTCACAGGGGGTAATCTGGAACGTCCGGCGCTCAAACGCCTGATGAACGATATCGAAGAAGGAAAGATCGATTGTGTGGTCGTCTATAAGGTCGACCGCCTCAGCCGCAGCCTGCTGGATTTTGCCCGACTGATGGAGACGTTCGACAAACACCGAATTGCATTTGTTTCGGTCACGCAGCAATTCAATACGGCAAGCTCGATGGGCCGCCTCGTCTTGAACGTACTGCTCTCCTTCGCCCAGTTTGAACGGGAAATCATCTCGGAAAGGACACGTGACAAGATCGCGGCAGCTCGCCGGAAGGGAAAATGGTCCGGAGGCATGCCGCTGCTGGGATACGACCTTGCCCCAACAGAATCGAAGCTGGTCATCAACAACAGCGAGGCGGAGCAGGTCCGCACAATTTTCGATCTCTATCTCGAACATCAGGGATTGATATCTGTGGTCACCGAGCTCAATCGACGCGGATGGAAGAACAAACAATGGACGACCCGCAAGGGCGTGGTTCGAGGTGGGAAGAGCTTCACCAAAACCAGTCTGTACAAGTTGCTCACGAACGTGGTTTACACCGGGAGGCAGCGGTATAAGGATGAAATCCACAACGGAGAGCATGATGGAATCGTGGATCTGGAGATCTGGCAGCGCGTTCAGTCGATGCTGAAACAGAACGCACATGCTGGAGGCCCGTTTGCCAGAAACAAGTTTGCTGCGCTGCTGAAAGGGCTCCTGCACTGTGAATCCTGCAAGGCAGCGATGATACCGACATACACCTCAAAGAAAAACGGCCGACGATACCGGTATTACGTGTGCTCCAGCGCCCAGAAGCGAGGATGGAATACTTGTCCTTCAAAGGCCGTTCCGGGTGCTGAAATGGAACGATTCGTGGTCGAGCAGATCCGGAGCATCGGAAAAGACCATGAGCTGATTGCGAAGACCACGCAAACGATTCAGGAAGAATCTGCATCGGAATTGAAGGTTTGGAAAACAGAGCAGCGACAGATTGAGCAGGAGCTCACTCGCCTGCACCGGGAAATCAGCCGCATTACCGAGGCCGGGATCTCTGGATCTCCGGATGGCGACGCGGCGTCACAGCTCGCCGGCCTTCTGGAATGCCTTCGTGCAGCGGAGAGTCGCTCGGGGCAAATTCGCGAGCAGATCATTGCGATCGAAGATCGACAAGCAAAGCCGGGAGATGTGGCAAAGGCACTCGACATCTTTCACCCGGTTTGGGACTGCCTGTCGCCACAGGAACAGACACGCATCCTTCACCTGCTGATCGAGCGAGTTGATTACCACGGTGCCACGGGCAGCCTGAAGCTCTCTTTGCTTCCAGCTGGAATTCGCCTGATGGCACATACCTTCAACGGGAGATGACGCAGACCATGACTGAGACAGTTACCATCACAACGCAGTTTCATTTTGCCACGCGAGCCAAGGGGCAACGAGTCGCCGTTCAGGCAGATCCGGCGAAAGATCCATCTCCGGTCGGTCGAGTTCCTCGGATCTCGCGACTCATGGCGCTGGCGATCCGCTTCGAAACGCTGCTGGCCAGCGGTGAGTTCCTGGACTACCGAGAACTGGCAATTCTCAGCCATGTCACGCGGGCTCGAATCACACAGATCATGAACCTCAATCTCCTGGCACCGGACATTCAGGAGGAAATCCTGTTTCTGCCACGGATCATGGACGGACGAGGCGAGGTGCATTTACGTCAGCTGCAGGAAATTTCGCTGATCCCCGACTGGGGAAAGCAGCGTCGAATGTGGGGTAAACTCCTTCACGAGCAAGCTTAGAATTTCGACTCTCGTCTGCTTGTCTCACTGCTTTTGTGTGACTACCATGGCGTTAATTGTTTAGTGAACGCGCGCGTCACGGATGGCGGGTTCGTTGGTGTTTTTGTTGTAAAAGACTGGAATTGATCACGTGATCAATGGCTGCTGAAATCAGCCTCTTTCTTTACAGCGATCAAAGGAATGCTGGAATCATGAGTAAAAGGAAACCCGATCGTTCGTTTGGCCACGTCTTGCGGGAGGCCCGTGTCGCGAAGGGGTTCAGCCTGCGCAAGTTTGCACAGATGATTGGGGTCAGCCCGACGTATCTGTCACAGGTTGAACAGGAAAATGTGGATCCACCGACTGCCGATCGGGTTCAGACGATGGCCGAACTTCTTGGTGAAAATGTGGATGAGTGGACCGCACTGGCCGGTCGTTTGACAGAAGATCTGCCAGACATCATTCGGTCATCTCCGACGGAGGTGCCGGATCTGCTGCGGGCGGTTCGAGGGCTGACGCCTGAGCAGCTGCGTACTCTGACAGCCCAGGCGGAACAATTACAGAAACAGGGAAAGAGCAGAGAGAAGTAGGCTATGAGTTCGTCAGCGAAGCTTCGATTCATGAAACCTCATGAGTTTGACGAAGAGGCTGCGCTGCTGCTGGCACAGTACCAGGAGAAATCCGGCCCCCTCAATGGCCCACCTGTCCCGGTTGATGACATCGTGGAACTGCACCTGGGGCTTCGGCTCGAGTTTAATGACATGCAGAAGCTGTTTGGTGTGCGTGATATCCACGGCGCACTTTGGGTGAATGAGCGACGCGTCGGTATCGACAGTCGGCTTGATCCGGAGCGGAACCCGTCCATGCTCGGTCGGTATCGATTCACCCTCGCGCACGAAGCTGGCCACTGGCAGCTCCATCGGCACCTGTTTAAGCGGTGGGCAAATCAGCTTTCGCTGTTACCTGAAGACGCCGAACGCCCGGAGTACATCTGCCGCTCCAGCGACAATGATCCGCTGGAATTTCAGGCCAACAGTTTTGCTTCCTGTCTGCTGATGCCGAAGCACATGGTTCTGCAGGCCTGGCAGACAGCTCATGGGAGCCTCGATCCCGTGTTTGTTGAGGATCTCCGCTCCAGCGTTTTGGCGGTCAATTGCGACGGGTCCGATGGGGAGCTTCTTGAATCTGTGGCACTTCCGTTGGCGGAGAAATTTGAGGTGTCTGGAGAGGCCATGCGGATCCGTCTGGAGGTCCTGGGTTTGCTGAAGCGAAAAAAAGAAGCAACGCTGTTCTAAAGGTATTGTGCGTCCGGAATTTTTTTATATCATCCGTTTACTGTTTAGTTCACATGGCCGACAGCGGCAGTGCCAAGAATGTGATTTCGGCCGGGCCTGCCACCAGTTCACATCCAGCGCCTCAGGCAAGGAGTGGGAATGGCTACTTATCGATTGCGTCACTTTTCGCGTCCAGAGACTTTACGGTCGATTTCCCAGTCAAAACTGCGGGAATTCCTGACGCCACATCACGAGTTTTTGGCTCAGTATGGTCTCGCTGTCTCCACAGCAGACACGGACCTCGACCTGGAGGTTCTCTCCGGTTTGTTCATGGATCCCGTTCCGGATACCCCCGGCGATCTGATCAATGCTTTGGTCTATGTCGATGAGATGGCCACGCCTGAGGCGATGGATTCGCTACTCGCAGAAATCGTGGGAGTCGACCTCGGGATTATCGACCGTGACGAAATGACGCCAGCCGACCTGGCCATTCACGTATGGATCGCTGACCGCAACATTATCGAGAGAAAACATGCGGAGTTCGGATTGATCCGTCCACGCTCGTACGACCACTTCCAGTCCGGCAAACCGAAGCCGATGAAGATGCCCGGAAGTAAAGCACTCATTGCGATGGAAAAAGATCTCGATCGCTGGTTTGAGAAGCATAACCGTGGCAAGGGAGCGAAAGTGTTCGTGTTCCCGAAAGTCGATGGCGTCTGGCTGTTGATTCGACACGGTGACACGTACAAGCGAGAGGGGAGCCTCGAGGGCTCAGAATCGACCAGCATTCACTATCGTCCGGAAAAGTATGACATTGCCGTCTATCAACCCGAGACCGGTGAACTCCGTATCAACGCAAAGTCTGATGGTGAAAAACAGCTGTATCGACTGCTGATCGGTCGGCATTTCTTCAAGTCTGATGGTCATTTCCCGGGCGAGGAGAAGTATACGCTGGAACCACTTCGCACGTATGGATCGGCATCTCTCAACTGTGTCGACATCGATGGTCTCGACTGGATCAAATTGAAGGAATATCAGATCCTCTATACCGGAAGTCCGTGGCAGGTGATCAGCCGGAAATCCGATGATATGTTTGCGTTGCTCGACCAGCAGAAAAGGACGATTCACGAATCCGGACAGCTGCTGCGAGCAACGTTTCAGGTCAAGTTCAAGGACTGCAAACGACCACGCAGCGTTGTCATCCGAAGTGGCAACAAAACATCTTTGACTCGTGATGACGATAGTGCACTTGTTGAGAAGTGGCTTTCCGCCAGGGGGTTCATTATTCATGCCGCAGAAAGCACCGACGTCACCACTGAAGCATCTGTGGAAGTCGCTTGGATCCCTGCCGACATTGCAAGCGGTTAAAGAGGAATGGAAGACGCTGCTGAAAGAAGAATTCAGCAGTGTCGAGCCACTCCTCACTCCTTGCCGCGATCTGGCCACTTCGTTTCCACGACGTGGCCGGAGCCGGATGGGCTTGCCGCTGCGCGTTGTGCAGCATGGCGACGAGGACTTCGTTGCCGTCTGCGATGAAACCGGAGAGAGATTTCCGATCTTACGAGCGGACCTTATTGTCTATCGTTTTGATCACGCGAGATTCTTCAGCATCGTATGTGCAACGCTGAAACTGACACCAATCCAGGCCAGCTTCAATTCGTTGAGTGATTCGACGATGATCGGATCCCAACCGACTTCAACGGGTGAAGCCATGCCCGTGTTTGTCGCATTCCCAACAAGCACAACGGTCCTTGAGCGAGCGATGTTCTCACTTCTCGCAACGTCTACTCAGCCTGTCACGTTCATCACACCAACGCAGCGACTGTGGTCAGAGGGATTAGTCACCTCGCTTCGAAATCGAAAGTCTAATTTGTTCGCATTCGAAAAATTGCTGACGGCGACTCCGTCCGGCGTTTTCGCGGCAACCCCCGAGGCGATCAGGTGGCTGCAGCCTATCGCTGCCGATCCTGCACTCGATGTGGTGCTCGATCGAACGTCCATGGACGTTCTGACCGCGATGCTTGAGATGCAGGCTGTGAGTCCGGATCGCCGCAAGACAGCTGACGAGATTGCTTCAGCAGCCATCGGTGGAGACGCAAATTCGCTGAAGGCGGTCATGGCCCACCTGACGAAACAGGGGTTCGTCGCGAGCCAAACTGGCCGAGGCGGCGGCAGTTGGCTATCAGAAAAAGGGCAAAAACGTGCACGATCAATCAAGGGAAGTCAATAAACCATGTCACATAATGAACACGAACAGCGGCCAGTCCCATGTTATCTCGTCGCCGATGACCCATCATGGAAGTTTCACGACACAGAATGTGTGTTTGAAAACAAAGGCGCCGTACTCTTTAAGCTTGATGATGGATCGCTAGCGAACGAGCTCGTGACGCTATTCACGAGAGATTCAGCAACATGCCCTTTCCGTCTTTCCATCATTGAACAATCCCGCATTTCTCCGCAAGAAGCCGTTCTCGCAGAACGGGAGATTGACTTAGCCTATCGCCACTTCATGCATTGGGTGTTTAATAACACACTTACCAAGGACGTTAAGTCACAACAACTCAGGAAGTATTCATTGAGGCTGGCGGAGCTGCATGATGAAATGTGTAGAGTGTTGCGAGGCGGCGCTGTTCATAAAAAGAAAGAGCTTCTTGACGGAGGGAATACCGGGAACTTTCCCGCACTTCAGTCTCCTGAAACAAAAACTGACGCTCTGGATCAACTGGGGTTTGTTCTAGACAGGCATCGATTGGTCTTCTTGTTCTCTGTAATTGCAAGGCGGATCAATCCGTTGGCCATCAGAAGTCGCGCAGGAGTCCATGAGCGAAAGACGAAGGAAGATGTCCGTGGATTTAGCTCTTCGCTGTCCTCACTGCAGATTGATTGTGAGGGACGCTTTTTGTTCGCATTGCGACGTCACCTGGATGCATTCGCGGACTTCGCATACGCCGCTTTTGGTCGTGGACCGGGAATAAAGGTCGATGCCCCCGACGCCTCGTTTCCCTTCTGGGAGATTGAAGAAGGGCTTGCAGTGCATCTTAATGAGTCTTCTGAAACCATCCTGTTGGCTGCCAAGTTGCTTCGGCAGGCTGATATTTCAGAGGAGTTCTCTAATCTCGTGATGTCGGCCATCAATGTCGCGTTTGATCAAGGAGAATGTCGATGGTACTCAAGTCGTGGTGTGAGATGGGAGTACCTCGCAAACCTTGAATCGCTGATCTCTTCCGTGAAGACGCAATTGATTCTATGTCCGCTGAAGAAGCAGTCCGAGGCCACAATAACTGAAGAGCAGAATGCTGAGAAGCCAGGGGCTTCCATGAAATCGGTCATCACCACTCGGATCCATGATTTGCCGCACGCTTTCATGCAGAAATATGAATCGGCATCGCAGTTACTTTACGATGCTGCCGAGCATTGGAGGATGACATTACGCGTTTCAAATCCTGAGCTTTACCTGCATGCTATTGAGACGTTCGTTCACGAGTTGAGTTTGGTGCCTCAGTGGTTTGAAGAGCTCAAGCGTCGCAGCGTGGCAGTAGAAGATGCCTGTTGTTCCGCTTCACTTTATGCTGCATTCCGAACAGCTGCCCTGCAGTGCCACTCAGCAATTCATGAGAACACGACTATCGGCAAGCTGGCCTTAGACTACCTGCGACAGAGCATTACGGAAAGCCCTGATCTGGTCTCAGTTGTGATCGATACCAGATCTGCAATCCACCGGCTACTTTCGGATGAGGCGATCAACCTTTCTGAAGAATGTGGCAGGCATTTTCGCAGTTGGCATGACGAGTGCCGACGAATCCAATTGGATTGTGAGAGGTTGTCGGTAGATGGATGCCGGTGTCTTGTTCGACTGTATTCATCGTTTTCTAGTGACGCCTCGGACGACGCATTGGCGTTTCAGTCGCTCATGCGATCGGCGCTGGGTGGAGGGTATCTTTCAGAGGTATTGGCGGCGGTGCATGCGATGGCTGACTACGCCAGTCGACACCCCAAAAGCATTGATTTGATTCGAATGATTCCGATAAGCAGTGAACTTTCGATTTCCGAACCAACTGATATGCCGCTAAGCCCGAGGGCTCAAAGCGTTCTTGTCGCAATGCTGGAGATGAATGCGGTCGATTCGGATTCGCTACAGCCAACAGAAGATATTGCTGCAAGGGCACTCGGGACCCACACGAGTCCGGACAGCCTGAAAACAGTGATGCCCGATTTGAAAAGGCTGACGCTGATCGAAACCCGTGCTGGTAGATGCGGCGGTTGCTGGCTGACGGAAAAAGGCCGAATTCGTGCGGAGAAACTCCGCCAAAGATAGTTCCGAAACTCCGCCACCGTTTCGACACCGTTTGCGCACCGATAGTTTTTCGACATTCGCCAACACTGCCTCCCGTTGAAGCCACCATGTCGGTGGTTTCAGAAATCTCAACGGGAGAAGTGTTTCATGATTGCAGTTGCATCACCAGGTGACGATGCAAATCGTCCCAATCCGTCAAAGGCCTCCTTGTCTGCCGCACAGTGCAGATTTGTCGAACTGATGCAGGACATCAACTTCGGCGAATTTCGTGACATAACGATCCGAAATGGAGAGCCGGTTCTCGAGCGAGAACCCATCCGTATCCGCGAAATCAAGTTCGGCGGCGACAACGGTTGTCGTCTGGAGCGGCAGTGCCGTGATTTCGTGCTCAAGACCCAGGTTGTCGAACTGCTTGACTGGATGCACTCCATTCAAAACGGAGTCATCGAGTCGCTGGAAGTTAAGCATGGACTTCCATTCCGCATGTTTCTGCGTGAGTCCAGCAACTGACCGCAGATTCCGACACGACTGATATCTGACAACCTGACTTCTTTTCTATTCACCTGACATTCAGCTGGCCGCAAAGCGGAGGCGATTGTGGGCGACGCCATTTGGGCGTTCTCTCGCATCGCCTCCGTTTTTCATTGGCTATGCACCGCTCTCTGCTGTCGGCCCACGCGTCTTCCTTCCGGCCGGGAAGGATTGACCGAGTTATGAAGACGACAAAGTGTTTCGTGGAGCTCACCTGTTTCGATCACGGAATCATTCGACGCAAAGTGACGCAGCTCATCTTGCGAGCCGGGTTTCGTTCACAAGATCGAAGCGACCTTGAGCAGGAACTGGCGATGAGAGTTGTACATGCATTGCGGCAGTATGAATCCGAGAAGGCGCATCGCAATGCATACGTGACAGCCGTGGTCGAACGCTCCGTGGCAGACATTCTTCGGAGAAGACGTGCAGAGAAACGCGCCAGTCATCGCTCTGTGCCAATGCAGTTCTATGTGACGGCCACTGATGATCCCAACACGGTCCACGTCGATCAGGTAAAGGACCAGCATCGGAACATCCATCGTGGCGTTGATCAACGCAGCGCTCAGGAGCAGACGGAACTGGAAATCGATCTCCGCACTGTTCTGAATTCTCTTCCGGAAGATCTGCGGACGATGGCAGAGCAGTTGATGTCGAAGACAGCATCCGATGCTGCGAGAGACATGGGTATGCCGCGACAGACATTTGTGGATCGCATCAGGCAGTTGCGACTGATCTTTGAGTCGGCAGGGCTTCGCGACTATCTGCGGTGAAATCCGTGAAACCCGCGATCCGCTGCGTAGGTCTATGGGGGTCAGCAATACGAAATGTAAAGAGGTCCCCATGACTGGTCACATTTATCGATACCTGTTTGAACCCGATGTCATTTGTGAAGACGTCGAAGCAGCTTTGGTCCTCGCCATTTTTGGAACCGAAAGCCTGCATGGTGAATCACAGGTCCGTTTGGATGCGGCCCACTATTTTGATCCGGCTGAATGCGCTTGCGTCATTGATGGCCGGACGAATGTGGGCCGCGATCTGAACCGCTTGTTTGTTGGCTTCCTTCGCCGTGAGTTTGGCGAAGACGCTTTCCGCGTCGAACGAATTGACACCATCCCTAAACACCAACCCAAGGAACCATGTAGATGACATTATTAAGCAAGATCCAGCGCGGCAAACAACCGCTTCCCCCACGAATTGTGCTGTACGGCACCG
>JAEUII010000070.1 GCA_016795145.1 Planctomycetaceae bacterium | reverse complement strand
ATCACTTAGTCTTTCTGCATGCGAAAATTCCGGGTTGACCCCCTGAAGAAAGTTCCCCTCCCAAACACAACGGGCTGCTGATTTATCACAGCCCGATGCGTCAGCGAGGGATCACTGTGGGCACCTTGTCCTTGTTGTCCCTCACTGACGTTTCGGGTTGCGGTTGCCGTTGCCGTGTGCTGTTTCGTTCCTTGTTCGTTTGATCAAAGTGCTCTGTATGTCGAAACGTGATGCCAGATTGCTGGCGGAAGAATGGAACGATTCTCCTTCGTTACTGAACGGCCTCCTCCAGCCATTCCTTCAGTCGCTCACGCAGAACGGAACCGAATCGCGCGACGGCAGCGGTTCAAAAGGTCTGCGAGTCTGGAACGTCGGGCTTGAAGCGGCGACGAATCTGCTGGACGAGCTGACACCCTTGCGGCCTTCTCTGAACGAATATCGAAGGATCGCATCCCACAGTCCGCTGGATGTCCGACTCCTTTTGGACATTCTGGATCGTCTGCAGGAAGACCGGACGGATAACCAGGCTGTGTTGCCAAAGCATGTGTATGACGAATTCGAAGGCAACCTGCTGGAGTTTGATCGGTGGTGCCGCTTCCAGTCTCGTCAGGAGACAACACCACTGCGGAGTGAGTTGCTGCAGGCGTCGATCGAGATCCTCAATGACGACGAGATCATTCTGCGAACCGACCTCGACGGAAGTGTGAAGTTGCGGGGAACCGCGAGCGTCCCCATGTTTCTGGCCTTTTGGCGAGCACCCAAACACAGACTTAGTACTGAGATCTTCCAGGACATTGACCGCGGCAACACGCTGTCCGGCCTTGAACGCCAAAGTACTCGCCTGTGTGCTCGCCTTCAGGAAGTCCTGATCGAACTGGTAAAAACCCCCAACGGCTTCCGAATGCAGCGTTGCCGAAGAGGATGAGATTGGCAGTGGCAGGGATGGCTCATTCGGGGTTTCGTCATCCAACTTCCCAACCCGCCGCTGCCAACTTCAAAACGAAGAACCAAGAACGTAGAACCAAGAACCCTGAGATGAATCACGTTTCGTACGTCACGATTCCGTGCCGCTGCGAACGGCTGATTTTTTCAGTCGCATAGAGACCGGCGAGAACGAATTCAGCGCAGGACGCTCGCATCGCGGGGTTTTCGGAGGCGTTGACTTCGAAGGCCTTATCCCAAACAGCTGGCACCCGCTTCAGAAGGGTTTCGTAGTGGCTGCTTGGCAGCATGTCCCCAACTTCGATCTTCACGCCTTTCGCAAAGATCTCGCTGATCTGCTGCAAGCCGTGCTGCTCCACGTATTCTTCAAAGACTGAGCGAATAGCGTCGGCGATCACGCTGTCCAGAACCTGTCGTTCGGTCATCTGATGACTGCTCATCAAATCGATCTCCAGCTTACCGAGCGATGAAGAGTACAGGTGTCCCAGATCGCTGATGCGCGGCACGGCGGGCTTTTCATTCAGGACAGCACCTCGCCGCCGAGCACTCGCGATCATCGTCTGGTAATTGGCAATGCTGAAACGCGCACTGACACCGGACTGATGGTCGATGTAACGACTCTTACGGGCCTTGCGGCTGATCTCTTCCACAATCTGTTTCATGAACCACGGCACGACGACCGGAACGTCTCCGTCCAGAGGCACATCGCATTCCTGTTCCATGATCTGAATGCCGGCGTCACGATCGTCGGGATAGTGAGTCTGGATCAGGCTGCCGATTCGGTCCTTCAACTGAGGAATCACTTTGCCGCTACGGTTGTAGGTGGCGGGATTTGCGGAGAACAGAATCATCACGTCCAGATCAAATTGAATAGGGTAGCCGCGAATCTGCACGTCGCGTTCTTCCAGAATGTTGAAGAGGCCGACCTGCACAAGTTCATCCAGCTCCGGCAACTCATTCATCGCGAACAAACCGCGATGCATGCGAGGAATCAATCCGAAGTGCAGGGAGTCTTCTGCTGACATGCTGGTTCCTGCTGCCAGCTTTGCAGGATCAATTTCGCCAATGATGTCAGCGAACTTTGTTCCTGGTGCAAGACGTTCTGCATAACGCTGCTCGCGAGGCCACCATGCGATCTTCACGTCGGCGGGAGAATTCTCCTCCACATAACGGCGCCCCTGAGAAGTGATAGGCCGAAATGGATCCTCGTGCACCGGGCAGCCTGGCAGGTCGAGAAACGGAATGGCTTCATCCAGAAATCGCGACATCTGTCGCATCAACCGGCTCTTGCCCTGACCCTTTTCGCCCAGGAACAGCATGTCGTGCCCAGCAAGCAGTGCAAGGCTGATCTCGGGGATCACCGTGTTTTCGTAACCGACGATTCCCGGGAACAAGTCAGCACGACTGGACAACGCGGCCAGGAAGTTGCTTCGGATTTCTTCCTTGACGGTTCTGGATTTCCAGCCGGAGTCCTGAAGTTCCTGCAGATTTGAGGGACGGACAGACATGCTCTTCAACCTTCCTGGTGAACTCAATCGAGTCACAACCGAACGACGCGATTGTCGGATGATGCAAACAGCACGATTATTGGCTCAGGCGTCCATTCGAAAAGACCTCGGACCCAACAAATACCGGAATTCGCGACACTGAACCTTGGTCAGGTCGGCTCGGCCGAATCATCCCAACCCGCTGCGTCAGCGAGGGATTGATCCCGCCAACCCATTGCGTCAGCGAGGGATCGATCCGGGCCAGCATATGTGTCGCGTATCCCTCACTGACGTTTCGGGTTGTGAAGTATCACGGAAGCCACTACGGGCTCAGGTTTCGTGACAGAACGCGGGACAGAACATACTCTGCCACGACTTTCCCCACGACTTTCCAGCGTCTCCCCTGACCGACTCTGTTCGATCCCGAGCTTGTTCACGCAATGACGTGATGACAGGAGTGCTCCCATGAATCAACTTGAGCGTCGTTATCGGTCTCTGCCTTTGGCCGTGTTTGTTTTGCTGCTGTTGCCTGCGGAAGCTCGAAGTCAGGGAACCACCGCGGCCAAGACCGATGCCGTGCCATTGGCGACTTACATCACGGAGAACTACACCAAGCAGGAACACATGATTCCGATGCGGGATGGAGTCAAACTGTACACCGCTGTTTACCTTCCCAAAGATACCTCGACGACGTATCCGATCATGATGAAGCGGACACCGTACTCGTGCGGGCCGTACGGGGCCGACAAGTTTCCATCGATGCTGGGACCAAGTGATCACTTTGTTCGAGCGGGATACATCTTTGTGAATCAGGATGTTCGTGGACGATTCATGTCCGAGGGCACGTTCGAACAGGTGACGCCTCATATTGTCCACAAAACCAAAGTCACAGATGTCGACGAGAGCACTGATGCGTGGGACACGATCGAATGGCTGACAAAGAACGTTCCTGGACATAACGGAAAGGTCGGCATGGCCGGGATTTCGTACCCTGGCTTTTATGCTTCGGCCGGAATGATTGATGCGCACCCGGCACTGGCAGCGGTCTCTCCGCAGGCTCCGGTAGGTGACTGGTACTTTGACGATTTTCTTCATCATGGCGCCTTCTTTCTGGCGCATGCCTTTCGATGGCTGAACAACAATGCTCAGGAACGAACCGGGCCAACCACGGAGCGTCCGGTGCCGAATCCGATTCCTTCTATCGACGGTTACCAGATGTTCCTGGACGCCGGGACGATTGATGGGATCAACCGTCGTTATCTCAAGGACTCCATTCCGTTCTGGAACGACATGATGGCGCATCCGAATCGGGATGAGTTCTGGAAGAAGCGAGAAATTCTGCCGCACCTGAAGAATGTCGCTCCGGCGGTGATGGTAGTGACTGGCTGGTATGACGCTGAAGATCTTTATGGATCCTTCAAAACGTATCAGTCTGTGGAAAAACTAAATCCGAACGTCAACAACGTTCTGGTCGTTGGTCCCTGGGTTCATGGTGGCTGGGCCAGTTCGGACGGCGACAAACTGGGTCAGGTTTCTTTTGATTCAAAGACGGCGGCGTTCTATCGGGCACAGATTGAGTTTCCGTTCTTCGAAAAGTACCTGAAGGGAAAAGACGTCAGTGCTCCG
>JAEUII010000057.1 GCA_016795145.1 Planctomycetaceae bacterium | reverse complement strand
ATCGCCAGGACACCGTGCAAAGCCGAACTGTCAGCTTTCGCTGTAGGTTAGTGAGCTAATGATTCTCCCGACTCTGTTCTGTGGAGATCAGCTGCTCTGCTTCCTTGCGAAGGATTTCAAAGTAAAGTCGGTTCATCCACTCCACTTCGGGCCCATCGACTTTGGACATGGCAAGGTTGTCCAATCCCTCCGACGCCAGACTCAGCAACTCCCTGGCCTGGTCAACATCACCGCTGTGGAAGGCTGCAATGCTGGCAATCGTACGTGCGGTCCTTGCCTGCCATGGATTCTCGGCCCTTTCAATCACTCGATTGGCCCAAATCAACGTTTGCGGATAGTGGTCTCGACGCAGTTCCGCCAGAGCTTTGCATATCATAAACCGAACATAGTACCTGTGGTCCTCCCATTCGATCGTCAGGTCCGCCAGTTCGCAGGCCTGCTGAACATCGGCATGTAGATTGGGACGCAGAAGGATCACGTTTGCCAGCCGTTCGGCGGAGGTCGGTTCCAGAACATCCTCAGTGCGTGAACCGTACATCAGCTGGCAGTGCCTGAGGTACTCGGCCTCATTGCCGAGGTACAGGTTTCCAATGGCACTGGCAAATCGAATCGTGTCGTGAGGCTGTTGCTGCAAACGGGACTCCAGCAAATCGACTGCTCCCTGATAGTCACCTGTACTCGCCGCCCTGGCAGCAAAACTCTGAGCTTTTGCGATGTAGTTTGTCTGTGTCACATAGAATACGAATGCAGTAAACCAACTGACGTGCAGGAGGATTCTGACGTACCATCGCATACCAATGACCGCTGCCCAGATCGTCGCAAACATCGTGAAGAGAGCGAGCATTCGCACCCATACGGGCGGAAGTATGGCAAGGTGCGGGAACAGGTACAGGAACAGCAGCAGAATACAAACGGAGAGCAGGGGCATACACTCGAAGTAACGTACAAAAGCCCCCCACCGCACTCCGAGTTCATTGACCAGACGTCCAAACAGCGCTGTTCCTGCCAAAGCCGGCACGCCGATAACGACGCCGGTGATGAGCAGTCCAATCCACAACCCTACAGGAATGCCCATTGTCTGATCGAACAGGATTTTCGAAGCCAGCATCTCTGAACGTTCACCGCTTTTCATATCCCTGAAAAGAGGATAACGTCGGTGGATTGCGTTGCGCGCAAGCTCACGCTGTGATTCCGTCTCGGCCCACGTGGCTCGCGACAACAACACAATGTCCTGCTCACCTGCATTTACGGAAACGGAAGCCAGCGGTTGCCATCCCAGGCTCGTCAAAAAGGAAGTTGCTGCAGCAAAGAGGCCAGCAAGAACTCCGGAAGCCAGCGCCACGTCCCGTGTCCGGGGGCGGACAACCAGATAATTGACAACCCCGGTTGCTGCGATCAGTGAGAATAACGGAAACTGACTGAATGTTCGCCAGCTTCTGGGAACGGAATCAACCCAGGTATAGAGGCTCAGTGCGCCAGGGCGTTCGCCGGGAAACAACTTGTAAACTTCTTCCATACGCTCTACATCGATGCTGGTAATTGCAAACATCACTCCGATCATGAGTCCCAGGACGATGCCCACTCCTGCCGCTCCAAGGGCAGCGCGTGCATTCTTCTTCAGCCAGTTGACGCCAACAGACGCCATTGATGGAGGGCTGATGGACAGTGATTCGCCCGACAGCCAGTTGTCAAGATCATCGGCAAGCAACTTTGCAGACGAATAGCGGTCTTCGGGCCTGACAGCCAGACACTTCTGACAGACCAGATCCAGTTGCCGATCCGCTTCCGGGTTCATGGTTCGTGCTGTGGGACAGTCCGTATTCATGACACTCATCAGGGTCTCCATCGCCGTTCGGCCCTGATGAGGAGTCTGCCCGGTAAGTAGTTCGAACAACATGGCACCCAGTGCATAGATGTCTGAGGCTGTGGTCACGTCCTTCCCGCCTGATGCCTGTTCGGGCGACATGTATCCAGGAGTTCCCATGATTGCGCCTACGCGCGTCACACTTGTTTCCGAGTCCATTGCCTTTGCCAAACCCAGGTCTGTAACAAGCGGTGAACCAGTCTCGTCAATCAGAATGTTGGCTGGCTTCAGGTCGCGGTGCAGGACACCACGTTCATGTGCATGGTGGACGGCGCGGCAGACTTTCGAAATCAGAGCAACGCCATCTCGGAGATTTCTTCGATAGTGCGAAAAGTGATCGGCGAAGGATCCTCCGGAAACGTACTTCATCGAGAAGAAAGGCTGTCCCTGAAAATCACCGATTTCATAGACCGGAACAATTCCGGCATGATCGAGTCTTGCTGCTGCTGCCGCTTCAGCTAAGAAGCGAGCTCTCGATTCCATCGAGGCAAAAGGGCCATTCAGAATCGTCTTAATGGCGACAACCCGACCAAGCCTCCGGTCGCGCGCAAGATAGACAACACCCATTCCTCCGCGTGCAATCTCCTTCTTAAGTTCAAAGTCCCCGAACGATGGCAGAGTCTGGTCAACGGGCCATACATCCTGGGCAGGATCCGAACTCAATCCAATCAGGGTATCCTCAGGCCCAGAATCGCTGACTGGCGAGTCGGGCACCATGGTTGGTTCAAAACCCTTTGCATTGGATTCCGGTGTTGAAGCTTCGTCGGGATTTGGTGTTCTCCTGGCGTCTGGCACAATCGACTCCAGCCCGTTGTTGAGTGAAGTGTAAACTGCTTTGTGATGGAGAACTGAGCCGTAAGTCGCTGCAGGACGAAGCGTCCACACTGAAATGCATCTTACTTCGAGCAAGTCCGGTTGTGAATCTCACCCGATCTCTGGGTCATTCGTCGGGCAAGTCGCCGTAACCGACGATCTTCACGAACATCGTTCTGATAGTTCACACAGACAGTCTGTGATCGCACGCATTCTTCGACTGTCGGACAGGATTCTTCAGCTAATCCCGTACTTCTTGCACTTGCTGAAGAACGTACTTCGAGGCATGTTCATTTGGCGAGCGGCGATGGCTTTGTTGCCACCGGAGGATTTCAGGGCATCGCGAAGAAGCTGTTCTTCGCCATCACTCTGCCGGCCGGACAGTACGACAGGGCCATCGGTGTCCATCACCTTCCGAACCGTCTGACGCAATGCTGTCGCACTCGCCGAAATTTCCACCGAATCGTTTGTTCGAGACAGAGGACGAACAGGTGTCAAAGTCCGAATTTCCGCAGGAAGGTCTTCCATGGTCACTCGGTCACTGTCCGCCAGAACCACGGCACGTTCAATGACATTTTCCAGCTCACGAATGTTGCCAGGCCATTGATGCGATTCCAGAACGGCCAGTGCCTGAGGATCAATCTGGCGAATCTGCTTCTTTGTCTTCTGTGCAGAACGACTCAGGAAGAAGAAGACCAGTTCTGCCAGATCTTCCGGACGCTGTCGCAGTGGCGGAAGAGTAAGCGCCACGACATTGAGCCGGTAAAAGAGATCCTCGCGAAATTCTCCGCGAGCAATCATCTCTTCAAGATTCCGATTTGTCGCTGCAACCAGTCGCACATCCACGCTGATGGACTTGTCACTTCCTACCGGTTCAAAGCATCGCTCCTGAAGAACCCGAAGCAGCTTCACCTGAGTCTCCTGGGAGATATCTCCGATCTCATCCAGAAATAATGTTCCATGATCGGCTGCAAGGAAGCGTCCCTGCTTGTCCGCATGAGCACCTGTGAAGGCACCTTTGACGTGACCGAAGAGTTCGCTTTCCAGCAACGATGGCGACAGCGCCGCGCAGTTGACGCAGACCAGGGCCGCATTCGCTCGATCGCTGTTGCGATGGATCACGCGGGCCATCAGTTCCTTGCCGGTGCCGCTTTCTCCGCGAATCAAAACTGTCGACACACTTCGAGCGACCTTGCGAACTTGGCCAAGTATGTCCAGTAGCGCCGGGCTGTTTCCTCGAACACCTTCGCGGTCGAAATCCTGATCAGCCGGCGAGACGGGCTGCTGCCCCGCATCCTGCTGCAGCACCGTCAGTTCTGCTCGCAAGGCTGCCAGCTGACGCTGCTGTTCGGCAATGCTTTCCATCTTTGTCTTCAGCTCTGCATTCAGCCGAGCCATCGTCTGATTCGCTCGCGAGCTGTGAAGTGCCAGGACGCTCATCTGAGCAATCGCCTGAAGAAATGCAAAGTCTTCTGCCGTGAACGCCATGCCGCTGCGCTTGCGACCCAGAAGAATGACGCCTGCGAGCCCGTCATCTCCTTCCAGACGACACAACAATTCCGCCCGATGGTCGTGCAGAAGCTGCTGGACAGGACTCATGGATTCACGATTCGGTGATGGAAGACGAGGAATCACGATTCGATCAGCCGTGTCGTCATGCACCGACTCGATCTTCAGCTGAGCCGGTGCCTGCTGAAGCGATCGGCTGCCAATCAACCGAAGTGTCCCCTGGCCATCGCGAACAAACATGCCGGCCCAGGAAGCGTCAATGACTTCCTGGCAGGTTCGCAGAGTAATCTCAGCCATTGCGGATGGTTCGGCCAGATAGGACGCAGAACGATTCAACTGCTGCATCGCTCGGTCAAGCTGGTACTTCTCACTGAAGAACCTTCGGTCCACGACCGCCTGAAGTCGATCTCGTACCCAGAGACTCATTCCTGCTGCAAGAAACAGAATCAGGAACAGCGTGATCTGCTGAGTCGTCGAGGATCCAAGCGGCAGACTGTATGAATTCGCAAAGATGCCACCCACTGCGACCAGCACGGCGAAACCACCGGACACCAGAAGTGACGTGATAACATAACGACGACCACGATCATCGACTTCTTCTGCCAGCATCAAGCGATGCCGCACCATCCCGTGAGTGTACGCTGCCATGAACAACATACTGGCAATGAACATCGGGACCTGAGCACGCCCCAGAGCAAAGTCCACCTTACGGAAGAACGCCAGATACAGCGTGTATCCAATCGGCAATGTGGACAGCAGCGCTGCCCCGAGGATCGTCACGACCTGGCGACGTTCGCGAGGCGTGTCGCTCTTCAGCAGGCTGCTGCCGAGTTTCGCTACGGTCAGCGCGAAATAGGCGGAGGCGAGTACGATGGCTCCGTGAACGGTAATCCTCAGGAGGTACAACATCAGGGTCGACGAAGAAGCAGGGTCCAGTGTCGCGGACCCTCGCAGAAAGATCTGGGCCACTGCCACCAGTTTCTGAAGTGCTGTCCATGGACCTCGCGCCAGTTCGCCGTTCAAGGCCCAGCCGCACCAGTAACATGCCGTCAGGATCAGGCAGCTCAGTCCGGAAAGTCCAAAGACTGCTGAGTTAATCCAGAGTCGCCAGCTTCGAACGAAATCCGGCTCACGAGGAAACAGCAGGAAGAACTTCAGAACCAGAGCCGGCAGCATCCCCGCACAGAAAATGAAGGGAATGTTCAGGAGCGGAGTCCCCGTCAGGATCCACCAGTGGAAACCTGGAACAAAGGCTCCCATCGCCGCGCAGCACATCAGACAGAATGTCCGAGTGACCCGGTCATAAGGTCGGTACCAATAGGATGTGACCGCAAAACCAAGGACCGAGATCTGGCACGCAAACCAGATGATTGTCAGTGAAATCTCAAAGACACTGATGGGACGGACAGAAACGTAGGCACGCTGGAGCAACTCGTTTCCACTTCGGCCGCTGGATGAACTGCGATAAATCAGTTCAACCAGCCGCTCGGCCGGTTTTCGAGGATCCGCCTGATTGACTTCCACAAGCGGCGGAACCGCGGGAAGCTCACTGGGGTCAGACCCTGGGGCCAGTTGTCCGCCTGGCGGAATTTTGGCAAAGCGAAGTGATTCCAGTGCCGATGTGAAATCGTAAAACGTGACAATCTCACGGCCGTTTAGCTTAAGCAGGCGATCGCCAGGTTTTGGCGACGGATCTGTGCGCCGATCACCTGTCCCAACCATCTGCCGAATCTCAATTCCTTCTCCTACCGAAGAGGATTCAGGCAAGAGACAGCGAAGACCGACATCCGGGAAGGTTGCGACGTACCACAAGACTGCCACACAATAGGTAACGACAGCGCCAATACAAACGGCGACGAACCCCCGAGCATCGTGGGGAGAACTTGTATTGGTTGAAGACCACCACTGCACAGGATTGTCATTCATTCAAAACCACTCGGCGCCGAATAATTGTCCGAAATCTATCCATTCAGCGCCGGCAAATCAAACCGCACCCTAATTTCGGCGCCGAAATTTCTCGCGCCATGTCCTTTCCAATGTGGACTTTAGGGAGCGAACAATCAGATTTCCTCGAAACTGGAGAGCATTGAAGTCGGCATGAGCGAATCGGCAGATTTGGCACGCCATCTGCTCTGTGTTTCAGTATCCCAGCCACCCTCCGGTTGAGGACAAGTGTGTTGAACGAAGAGAACAATGCTGCTCCGGACGACCCAGCCCTAGGCAGCCTCCCCAGTCCCCTTCAACGTTCAGTCCCCACACGCTTGTCATCTCGG
>JAEUII010000047.1 GCA_016795145.1 Planctomycetaceae bacterium | reverse complement strand
GAGCTGAAGATGTTGAAGAAGCTTGTAATGTTCGCGGTATTCACCGTGGCGGTGCTGACAACGGTCCGCACAACCGAAGCCACTCCTCCAGGACAGCCTTCGGACTGGCAGCGGTTCTACTACTATCCGTACATCTACTATCCACATTCGTTCCAGAAGCCTCAGCAGTACAACCACATGTACTATCGCTACGAGCCTTCGATGCGAATCCCGGTTTACAACAAGAACTGGTACAACTTCTATCCAACAGAGAAGCCATACCACAGCGGTCACCACTACATCCTCGACGTGTTCTAGTCGCTGCCGGCTGAACAGTCGCGATACCTCTGAAAACAAAACGGGCTTTGACTCCTGAAGCGATCCTGGTGATCGCTCCGGAAGTCAAAGCCCGTTTCCGTTTGTTCTTTCGCCTGCTCGTTCAAGGCTGAGCAGGCGTCAGACATCCAGCACAATGATCTTCTGACGACTCATCTGCCCGACTCGGTCTTTTCCAGGGCTATACGGTTTAGATCTGATGCAGGATCTCGGAGATGTCACTGAAGACGACAAACTCTGCAGCATCAGGCAGCACATCTTTCACTCCTGTCAGAAGAATTGCTGTCACCGTGGGAGCCACATCAACAGTCAGTTCTGTGTCGGAAACGATCGTCGCAACGAAGTAAACCGTGTTTCCAATCTTCAGAGAATCGCCCGCCTGAAGCTCTGTCGTAAACTTCGTCCCGGTGCCAGTCATCGTCGTACTTCCCTGAGTGATATCGATCGTACCGCTCAGTGTGACATTGCCGGCGTTGAAGCTTGTCAGCGGGACATTCTCCAGCGCTGATGAACCGTAGAGTGTGCTCAGGTCATGACTGGTCAGCTGATTGATCTGTGTCACCACCGTCATGCCGGTGCCAATCACATTTCCGAAGACAGTGTACTTGCCGGCATCCAGTGCGGAATTGTCCAGGACGTTAATGAACCAGTTGTTCGTCCCGCTGTTGATGTCGGACCCGGCGAGAGCCATTGAGAGTGTGCCGTACACATTCGAATTCGCGGCGTTGAATTCATTGGTAATTGGCGCGTTGGCCGCAACGGAACTGATGACAGAATTCGATGAAACCGTGAATCCTCCGGACTGAATGACAAAGTCTGTTTCACTGCGATGGACAATCAGGTTTTGCCAGGCACCGGTTTCCATGTAGTTCACAAAGTTCTGCACGGTTATCGGCGCGTCGTCGTCCAGAAGCTCAACGTCAAACGTTCCCTGAGTGGACTGGAATCGCACAACAGTTCCGACCGCCAGATGAACGTTCACTCCTGCGTCCGTGGTCTGACCGCCCGATTCTGCCCGAACAACGATGTAGTTGCTTCCGGGAACATCGAAACCGGGGTTCAAATGTGGCGTTGAACTATTGCCCGGCGTATGCGTCAGAGTGACATCCACCGTGTAGAAGCCGTTCGAATCTGCCACTGCAGTCGCATCACCAAAGATCCCGTCATCGTTAGTATCAAGAGTGATCGTTGCTCCCGCAGCCGTTTCGCCGGTGATTCGGAATGTGGTATCGCGAGTGATCACGGTGCCGTTCGACTGTTCCGTCGTGTTGGATGATGTGTCCGTCGACAAAGGCATGTCGTCCACGTCAGTGATGGTCAGCGCAATTACTGATGTCTGAGCACCTGACGCTGCCGCAAGGACATTCGCAATCGTTGAACCGTCGACAGTCGCGCCATCGTGAATCGTCAAGTCGAAAGTGACGCTGGTCTGGCCGGCAGGAATGACTACGGATGCAGGTCCCGTGACCTTTCGCGTATTCGAGTAAAACAGGTTAACCGTCACATCCGTCGACGACGTTCGATTCATGGAGACCGTTGCCGACAGCGTTCCTGCATCTTCAGCCACCGTGGTAGCGGCGGGAGTCAGTGTCAGAACGGCGGTGTCATCATCGACCACGGTTAATGTTGTCTGTCCATTCGTCAGTCCGGCCGCGGTGGCAGTCAGCGTCACAAGGTCGTCACCCTCAACGCTTTCATTGTTGATCGTCGACAGTGACACAGAGGCCGATGTTTGCCCGGCGGGAATAGTCACTGTGGCAGGAAGCGTGAGGCGTCCTGTATCAGACAGCGTCAGGTCCACAACCAGATCCTGGCTGGTATCTGCATTTGTACGGGTTACTGTCACCGTTGACGCATTGCTCCCGGCCGTTTCCACAACGGAAACCTGGCTGAGTGCAACGCTGAGTCCAGGATCCGGCTGAGTTTCGTCATCGGTCACGCTGACACTCGACTGCCCGTTCGTGAAGCCGTTCGCAACTGCGGTCAGAGGGAACGTCGTCGTGCCGACGTAGATCGCGTCATCCTGCGGCGTCGTCGTGAATGTTACCGATGACTGCCCCGCGGGAATCGTGACGGTTGCAGGAAATGCCACACGAGTTGACGTACTGGCGAGGCTGACTACCAGTGCTGCCGACGTGTCCGCTGTGTTGCGCGTGACTTCAAACTGCAGACTATCGGTTCCGGCATTCTCGGCAATCGTGTTCTGCGCGGCGGTCAAAGTGAGTGTTGCAGAATCGTTCTCCGTCACGCCTACTGTCGTTGTTCCCGACGTGAAACCCGTCAATGCTGCCGTCACTGTAATGCTCTGATTACTCTCAACGACAGAGTTATCCACGATCGATGCCGTGAACGTCGCACTGGCGCTTCCGGCGGGAATCTCCACGGTGGCTGGCACTGTCAATCGTGCTGTGTCCGAAGATGTCAGTGTGACGGTGATAGCCTGAGTATTGTCTGATGTGTTTCGAGAGACGGTCAGTGTGACTGCGCCGGTGCCGGCATTCTCCGCAACAGTCGATGGAGCCGCACTCAGCGACAGCGCGGCGGTGTCATTGTCCGTCACCGTGATGCTGGAGGTTCCGTTCGAGAATCCCGTTGCGGTGGCAGTGACGGTGACGCTGGCGTCCCCGTCAACCAGAGTCGTATCAACAGGCGATGCTGTGAAAGTCGTGGATGCAGCTCCGGCAGGAATCGTCACGGTCGCAGGAACCGTCATTCGTCCCGGCAGCGACGATGCCAAATTGACCGTCAGTGCCACAGAATTGTCTTCCGTGTTTCGCGACAAAGTGTAGGTGACAGCTCCGCTTCCAGCGGTTTCCGCGACCGATGTTGCCGTTGTGCTAAGCGTCAGACCTGCCGTTTCATTGTCGGTGATCCGGATTGTGTCTGTTGCACTCGTGAGGCCCGTTGCGGCCGCTGTGACGGTCACAGTCTTCGTGCCCGCAGTGGTTGTGTTGTCCAGCACCGTCAGATTGAATGTGGCTGATGTCGAACCCACTGGAATCGTCACAGTCGCGGGCACGGTTAGAACAGACGTCTCTGAGGAGGTCAGAGTCACCGTAAGAGCCGTCGCCGTGGATCCCGTTCGTGTGATCGTGGCGGTCGTGGCATCAGCGCCTGCCGTCTCCGCAAGCACATCCACCGCGATCGCCAGACCAATCGTGGCGTTAACCCCCGACGCAAGCGCCTGACTGCGGCTGATGGCTCCTGTTGTGCTGTCGGTGATGCGAGTCGACACGAGCGAATCAACGACGTCCGTTCCCTTCGAGCTGCTCTTGCGGATCGACGAAACAACAGCCGGCGAATCAACCTGCACCGCGTCGCCGCCCGATCCCCCAATCACCCTCAGCCTGCGCTGGAAGTTTGTGCTGCCCTGAATCTGAACGCTGTCGTTGCCGCGCCCCATCCACATCCACGCTTCACCTCGTACCGTCGTTCCGTCGACATAGACAATGTCATTCCCGGCTCCCGCATCGATGTGGAGGCTGTTCAATGTCGAATTCTTAAGGACGATGTCGTCTTCGCCGCGACGCGTTTCAATATGAGTCAGGCCATTGATCGTTGAACCGCTGATGACAACGTCGTCCGCGCCGCGATCAGAATCAATCTCCAGCGTTTGAGCAATCGTCGAATTCGTGACGGCGAACAGAACAACTCCCGTCCCGGAAAGACGCACATCCTTTGCCGTCACGCTGGTCAATGCCAGTCCGTCCGTGCCGCTTTCGCCTATCAGCCTCAGCTGTGACGAGAAACTACTGCCTTCGACACCCAGAGTATCATTTCCGGCCTGACCGTTAATGAAAACGTTGCGCTGAAAGGTCAGCCCGCTGCCGACACGGACTGAGTCATTGCCGGCTCCGAGCCGCGCGTCGACATAACCTCCAAATGTCAAACCAGTCGACGACAGAACAAACGCGGTGCTCTGACCATTGACCGTTGTGTTGTTCAATCCCTGAACAACGATCGTGTTGCCACTGGCAATGATCTCAATCGAATTGTCCGAGGCATCTCCGGTAATGCTCGCATTTCCGTTCGACAGCGAAACAAGCACATTACCCGCCAGCAGTGCCTTCACTTCCAGGCTTTCGGTCTTCAGGGATGTGCGGCGGTTTCGAGTCTGCAAACGTCGATGAGGCAGAAGGTTCCGAAGCGTCTTCTTCAATGACATGTTTCACCGTTCAAGTAGATCGTATGTTGTTGACTCGGAGCCAGAAAACATCGGGACAGAAACTTGCCGTCCCGTCCATTGTTGCAATGGAATGGCGCAATTGTTGGCACCCTGCACGCGATTCACCAGGCATTCGTTACCGGCTCTGACGATGTAACACTCGAATCCGATCGTGGTCACCGCCAGAATCTCTGAAAAATGCGGTTGCTCGCATGTTTTTCAGCGGCCTGTTGAGTTTCATCAAACTGCAGAAACGTACAGGTCCCCGCCACAAATGCAGCACGGCTACTCAGACGGCTGGCGGCAGAAAAACCCACCAGGCGAGGGCAATGGGCCCAGTAAAGAGCGGACTGTCCAGCAGGTCCAAAAGTCCACCAAAGCCAGGCATCAAAGCCGCGGAATCCTTCTTCTGGACATCACGTTTGATCAGCGATTCACACAGGTCGCCGGCAAGTCCGACAAGCCCCAGAACGGCTCCATAAGCCAGCCCGTTTGCGATCGAGCTCAGCTTGGGGGCCGCATCAAACATTCGGCCGGCAAGAGAAAGCCACAACAGTCCACCAACCGTGCTTCCCACAATCGCGCCGACAAGCCCCATCCACGTCTTGCCGGGGCTGAGCTTTGGAGCCATTTTCTTTTTGCCCCAAAGTCGCCCGAACGTGTATGCGAATGTGTCCCCACACTTCACGCAGACAATCATCGAGGCCATCGCGAAGTAGCCAAGCTCTGGCCTGGGAAACCATCGCATCTGAGCCGTCACGGCCAACAATCCACCTGCATACAAAACGGTGATCACATGCGCGCCCAGGGATTCCATCGAGCTCCCTGGCTGCTCGTACCGAATGGCTTCCGCAACCAGCAACACAAGAAACGACAACACAATCGAACTTCCAATGAACCCCAAAGAGAGCAGGGGACTTGCAACGGCCGTACTTCCGGTCAGCTGAGGTAGCAAAATCTGGCCCCAGCCGGCAATCACCACCAGAAGACTCAACACGGCACACAACGGAAACACAGGCTTCAAACTGCGAGTCTTCAGCAAGTCGACCAGTTCAAATGAGTTCCGGACGGCGATGAAACTGCACAGCCCGAGCAGCACCCATCCACTGTTTCCCAACCTCTGATCCAGCCAGAAAAATGCGACCAGGGACGGCAACAAAATGCAGGACATCAAAAGTCGCCAGCCGAGCATGAGTTCAGTTTCCAGGGTTCTGTTTTCAGGTTTCAGTGTTCAGGTTGTGGTCGCTTTGAATGCTGCAAGCCTGGCGGCGTTGACACATATCCTCAGGCCGACTTTTCAGCTCCGGAGAGTCCGCCAAAGCGACGATCGCGTTTGGCAAATTCTCTCATCGCCAGACGAAAATCTTCTTCACGAAACTCGGGCCAAAATCGATCCGTGACCCATAACTCCGAATAGCTGATCTGCCACAGCAGAAAGTTGCTGACTCGAAATTCGCTCGCCGTTCGAATGACCAGATCCGGGTCCGGCATGCCGCCTGTCATCAGGCGATCAGCAATCGTCGACTCCGTGATCTGGTCAGGAGTCAGCGTTCCGGCAGCGATCTCCTGTCCAATCTTCCGAACGGCTTCCGCGATCTCCTGCCGAGCACCATAGTTGACGGCCAGGCACAGCGTCATGCCGGTGTTATTAGCCGAGACATCAATCGTCTTCTGCATTTCCGTCTGGATCATAGGATCGAGCGCGCTCAGAGTTCCGATGACGCGAAACCGGAGTCCCTGTCGCTGGATTTCTCGTCGCTCTTCAATCAGATACTGCTTCAGCAAATGCATCAGCAGAGTCAGCTCGCGAGGCGGACGCTTCCAGTTCTCGCTGGAAAAGCAGTACAGCGTCAGCTGCCCAACGCCAAGCCGTGACGCCTCTTCGACAATACAACGAACCGACGTCACACCGCGGCGATGGCCTTCAATTCGGGGCAGCCCCCGCTTCTGTGCCCAGCGACCGTTTCCATCCATGATGATCGCCACATGACGAGGAATCCTGGCGCGATCGAGTCCGAACGCGGCGAGCTCCTGGTCTGTGTAGGGCGTTTCCTTCGACAACTGACTACTCCGCAGGCTGAAACAGAGGCTTTGGCAGCCAACTCAAAACACGGCTGAGAACAAAGGCTCCGTCCACGAGCACAATTGTTCTCAGCATCTTGCCGTGATCGCTCAGATCACATTACTTTGCTGACAGATCCACGCAGATGATCTTTTCATCGTTGCGGATGTAAGCGTGTCGGTTTGCAAATGCCGGCATGCTCCAGACGACCTCGCGTCCAAACGCGTTGTTCGTCTGCTCAATCACTTTGGCTCGGGAGATTTCCTTGTAGCCTTCCGGGGTCAGCGTCGCGAACAGCAGCTCGCCCAGTTCGTTGAACAGAACGAACCGCTCTCCCTGCTGAATAATGAACGCGGTTTCCGAGCCAGCGGCTCGCTTGCCGATCACGTCCGTTGTTTCCCACAGCTTCTTGCCGTCTGGCAACGAGATCGCTCGCAGGACACCTTTCTGGTCAAAACCGTAGAGCACAGTTCCGATCAGGAATGGCTGCACGTTGACCGGACAAATCACATTCTGCTTGTCTCGCCACAGTTCTTTCGCTGCAGGCTTCGATGGATCCAGTTCAATCATCAGACTCTTGTTGCTGTAGCCGGCTGCGTAGAGATAGTTTCCGGAAACGATCGGCGACATGATGATCGAACCGCTGGATGCATCATAAGGAAATGACCAGTATTCCTTGCCCGTGGCAGGATCGACAGATGCAATCGCGTTGGGACGGTACAGGATCAGCTGTCGAACTCCACCATGCTCGATAATCGTCGGAGGAGAATAGCCCTGGCCGAGTGAACTTGAGGAAGAGCTCTTCCAGACTTCTTTGCCGGTCTTCTTGTTCAACGCGACAATGTGACTTCCTTCTCCGCCAGCCAGAGTCAGCAGGTTGTCACCGTCGATCAGCGGATGAGCCGCATAGCCCCAGAGTGGCGCGGTGGCTTTGTATTCGGACTTCAGATCCTTTGACCAGACGATCTTGCCATCGGCAATGTTGAAGCAGAACAGATGACCTTCTGCGCCCAGTGTATAAACCACGTCGCCATCAACAACGGGCGTACACCGAGGACCTGCGGGATAGGAGATCGTGTACTTCACGGGCATCTCATGAGTCCACAGGACCTTGCCCGTGGCTTCATCCAGGCAGTGAACTCGTTCCGTGCCGCTGAACTCTTTCCGGTCGAAGTTGTCGACCTTCACATTGTCCGCAGTGACGTAGTCGGTAATGAACACCTTGCCGCCAGCGACGGCGGGACCGGAATAACCACCGGCAATCGGCGTGCTCCACAGGACCTTTGGGCCACCTTCTGGAAACTTCTCAATGATCCCCGTTTCGCGCCAGACATTGTCTCGCTTCGGCCCCATCCACTGCGGCCAGTCGTCCGCGCCGGCCGTAGAAGCCAGCCCGACAATTCCCAAACACGCCACCAATGACCGAATCATCCAATCAGCACGCACCACAAGAACTCTCCACACAGACTCAGGTTGGCCAATTCCTCCCATGAGTCCGCATTGTGTACGATTTTGAGCACTCTGGCGAGTGGTCAAAAATCCGAGTTTCCCAAAGTCGCCGTTCGCTCCGCAAAAGTCGCGGTTCGCTCCGCCGAACCAGGCGTTCATCACCAGCCCCAACAGCCGCCTATGCCTTGCGTCTAACACACAAAGTCACGCTTCGCTCCGCCGAACCAGGTGTTCCATCCACCGCATTCGAATATTTCATAGCGGCACGGCGCAAGCCGTCCGGTTTTGACCAACAAGCTCCCGCGTGTCACCGGATGGCTCGCGCCATTCCGCTGCTTCATTCCGTTGTCTGACGTCCACCTGCCGTATCCTCCGATCTCAAAACGCCGATCGTATTTCGTCCCCCTTTGATTCTCTCCTCCAGATCCTCCGCCTGTTCCGGGACTGGATTCCAAAAGCGGGCGATAACTTCCGGTGGCTCAGGCTCCAGTGATCGCACGACTCGAAAGCCAATTCCTCGAGCTGCTTCCGACGCAAGCCAATGTGCGCTATAAGGAACTTCCGGATCGTATTCATTCAGTTCGGATGTCGATGCAAAACGAACGGCGGATCGAACGCAATCTGCAAAGTCCATCCATGAACCGCCCTTGTAAACTCGAGGATGAATGTAACGACCATAATTCGCTGCAGGGCCGCGTGCGTTTGTTCGTCGAGGCAACTCGTCCCAGGCATTGGTCATGTACTGATCAATGACCCACTCAGCGACGTTGCCATGCATGTCATGAAGCCCCCATGCATTCGGCTCGAGGGAACCAACCGACAACGGCCCCGCTTCCGCATCAGTCTCCGACCGACTGTAGCGAGCGTACTTCGGCAGAGCACTCTCATCGTTGCCACAACTGTACCGCCCAGTCGACCCGGCGCGGCAGGCGTGTTCCCACTCCACTTCCGTGGGCAAGCGATACTGGTTCTTGGTCGTGAGTGTCAGCCACTTGGTGTATTGCATCGCAGCAAAATGAGACATCGACACTGCTGGAAACGAATCGTCTCCAAACTCATTCACAAAGCTGACATCGTAAAGAGCCGTCGGAACACTGATGGCATCTGGTGCATTCAGCCGTTCCGCAAGATCGATCTTCTCCGTTTCACGCAGTCCATTTTTGAACTGCTTTTCCAGAGACTGAAACATCTTGTATTCGTTCCACGAAACTTCCGTCGCCGCCATCCAAAACGGCTTGAGCGTGACCTTCGCCTGAGGACCTTCGTCGGCGCGCCGTCCGAGTTCATCCTGCGGCGAGCCAACCGTCGTTGTTCCACCTGGAATCGGCACCATCAGGAACGACAGACCATCGGCGATCGTTTCCCGGTAAGACACCATCCAGCGATCTTCACTAATCTGCACCGCGAAACCGCTGGCCGGCTTCTTCGATGCAATTCCACGTACGGAGCTCACACGGTCAAGCGTCTGAGCCCAAGCCGATGAAGCGGACACCGCGATGAACAGGCATGCTATGAGATACTTCATGCAGTGATTCCCAAAGTCGCAGTTCGCTCCGCATAGTCGCGGTTCGCTCCGCCGAACCAGGCGTTTGTCATCATCATCCAACTGCCAATCCCACGCAATGCTGGCAACAACTCCGCCAAAGAGAACGGCGTTCTGTTTGCGGAGCAAACAACGACAGAGTCCCGGTTCGCTCCGCGAACCAGGCGTTTTCCATCCGCTCCGCCAAAACCAACGCATCAACACTTCAGACCGAACGGCGAGGCGTTCTGTTCGCAGGAGCGAACAACGACTATGGCTGAGCCACAATTTCCGCGGAGTTCCAGTAACCAAACTCATAGGCCCAGTCGTTGGCTTTGTTCTGAAGTTCGATCGTGACAGGTTGACCGGCGAGATCACTCAGGTCCACAACCACATCTTTCCATTCAATCTTCCCGGACTTGTTGTGCTTTACGATGGATTGAGTCCGAATGTCTCCGTTGACACTGACGGCCAGGACCCAGTCTCCCTGTTCGTGCGAAGCGACTCGAAGAATCAACTTCACCTTCGATCCCGCTGGCAACGTTGTCTTCGTGGTCAGCACACACGGTTCCGTGCGGGACACCGGATGAGTCCGCAGGGCAGGGCGGTCGCCATGATTCAATATCAAGGCAACACCGCCTTCACCAGACTTGTTTGTCGTGTATCCCGGGAGCAGTTGTTCCATGAGCGCAGGGAACTCCGCCGGCTTTGTTGCTTCGCCGGGAGCAATACGAGAACCGGCCAGCAATTTTGCTTCTGAATCCTCCGGCGGTCGGTCGAGCGTAATGAACGCAAAGAGATCGTATAGCTCCTGCTTCGTCAGTTGCTTCTCCAGCCCCTCCGGCATGAAGGAGAGTTTGTTGGGAGCCGAGTCTTCGATATCGGCTCGAGCGATCGTTTCCAGCTTGTCTCCCTGGATCTTCAGCACGATTCGCTGAGCACTGTCCTCGACCGGAAGTCCCGAGAAGACTTTACCGTCTTTCGTCACAACCACGACGCCCTGGTACGCCGCTCCAATCACGAGGCTGGGGTCAAAGACATTGGAAAGAAGCTGTTCAAAGGAAGCTCGACCGTTGCGAGTAATATCGGGCCCAACCTCGGCACCTTCACCATAGATCTTGTGACACTGAGCACACAGCTTTTTGAAGACGGCTCGACCGGCAACGGCATCACCCTTCGCCGTGCGCAGCTCATCTCTCATCTTCGAAATCAGTTCCAGCCGAGCCGGATCACGTTCCGTTCGAACAACGCCCCAGTGTTTCAGAACAAGATCGGAGAGTTCTTTGTTCTTCAGGCTCAGCATCTTGAAGGCCTGATTCGCATTGATCACCGTGGCAGAAACCTTCTTCTGCTGCACCAGGTTCATAAGTTCAAACGATGAACGCTCCCGATCCGTCAGAGCTTCCACAACGGCAGGCTGAACGTCGGCAGGAAGATGCGGCAGGTTCGCAATCAACACCTCCGTGGCTTTGCTCGAGTCAATTCGACCGATGGCCTGAACGGCTCTGCGAAGGAAGTCCGACGAGTTTGGCTGAACCAGAAGAGTTCTCGCGAACGTAATTGCATCCTCGTCTTTTGCCGTGATCAGTGCGTTCGCCATGCGCAGTCGGACATCATTCGATGCGTCACGCGATGCAATCCGTTCTGTGGCTTCCAGCAGGATCCGCTGTGCCACCAGAATCGCCTCTTTGATCTGCAACGAAGTCGCCAGTTCGATCGCGGAAATGGTCGATGGACGAGCAAGGTTGTTTCTCATCGAAGCCGCCAGCGCTTTCTCGAGCTGCGACCGAAGTGCGGTCATGGAGTCTCCGGCAATCTCTCCGGAACGGACTCGTGCTGTCAGCAACTGAAGGCACCGGTTGGCCGGTTCATCTGTGGATTCACTTGCCAGCAAGATCGTCAGCAACTGAGCCACGGCGACGGTGTCGGGTTTCGCCCCGGACAGAATGCGATCTGCCGCGCGGGGAAGGATCTCGATGATCGGCTGAGGATACTGGCCGGTTTCACCATTCCGATACTTCTGAATCTCCGCCACGAATTCCCCCGTGCCTGCTTCCAGTCGAGGATGCAGGTTTTGCCAAACGATGCGAGGAGCCAGAGGATCATTGCCGGCCTGCGCAAGCACGGACACAAGCGTTGGAATCGTGAGGGACGAACTGTGTTTTGATGCCGCAACAGCCACCTGGACTCGCACGATCGGCGATGGATCCTCGCGAAGTTCAAACACACGCTTTGCTACGGCTTCGGAAATCTCATCCTGTTCGCCTGCTGCTCTGACAGCCCATGCTCGCAGACTCGCTGAGGGACTCTTCAGGATGGCTTCATAGGTAGTGTCCGCAATCGTCGGTGCCGCCATGATGATCCCGAGACATCGCAGAGCAAGTTCGTCTGAGCCATTAAACACGAACGCTGCATCAACCGCTTGTCGAACAGACTCTGCGGTTGCATCATCCGACAGGATTTTCTCCGTCAGCAAACGCTGAGCAATCTCGCGCTGATAACCATTGGGTGAATTGAGTCGCTCAGCGAGTTCCTCAATGGAAAGCGCCGCCATGTCTTCCTTTGCCGCTCGCGGAGTCTCCTTGTAGCGAATGCGGTACAGCCGTCCCTTCAGTCGATCGATGCCGGCAGGGTCGCGATTCGCGTCCTGATAGCAGTGATAGCGGTCGTACCAGTCAAGAATGTACAGACATCCGTCGGGACCGGTCTTCTGCACGATCGGCATGAACCAGGCATCATTCGCAGACAGAAAGTCAGGCTCAGGAGATGCCTTGTATGTTGATTCGAAGCGTTCAATCCGGTCGCTGTTGATGCAGCTTCCGTGGATGTTGCCCATGTAGAGTTTGCGTCGATACTGCTCCGGATACGCGTCGCTGTCGTACCAGTGAATTCCGCAGTAGGCCGCCTTCTGATGCTTATGGCTGACGATGCTCTCAATCTTCCACGTGAACGGCGGATACGGTCCTCCCTGACGATGGTAATAACCGGTCTCCGTCAGATGCCAAAGATGGTCAATCACACAAGCGCTGATAAACGCATCGCCTTCATTGTTAAACGCTATGCCCCACGGATTACTTGTGCCTTCGCAAAAGACCTGAAACTCCCACGTCTTCGGATGAATGCGGAACATCGCACAAGTGAAGTCCCAGGGCTTCTGACCTTCCCTGAAGTTCGGGTTCTTCGGGCCGTAAGTGATGTGAGACGGATTGAAAACACCGTTCAGCCCATACAGCCAACCGTCCGGTCCCCAGGTCAGTGAGTTCGGAAGCTCATGAGTATCGTCGCGTCCGAATCCCGTGACGACGACTTCCTGACTATCCGCCTTGCCATCTCCATCGGTATCCCGAACGAACAGCAGGTCAGGAGCATTCGCGACCCAGACGCCACCGTGTCCGACAGCAATGCCGCTGGGAATGTTCAGGCCTTCCATGAAGACGGTGAACTTATCCGCTTTGCCATCGGCATCGGTGTCTTCCAGAATCTTGACGCGGTCCTTTCCAGGGCCAGGAGCACGTCGAGGATACTCGAGCGATTCCGTGATCCAGAACCGACCTTTCTCATCGATCGTCATCGAGACCGGATTGACGATGTCTGGCTCGGAGGCGACGACTTCGACCGTGAAGCCGGGTGGCACTGTCATCTTCGCAACGGCTTCTTCAGGCGACAGAGCAGGGCCAGGAGGTTTATCCTGAGCATGCGGGATCTGGTCTTTGATTGGAGCTTTCTTCTGCTCCTGAGCAGTGACGGAAGCTGCCGCAAATAACACCACGATCACACCAACGACAGCTGATCGAACGAAGTGCATCAAACTCGTTTGCATCACCATGACTCCGGTGGGAAAAATCAACAGGAGATCCGTATGGTGACAGGCTCAACGAAGAACGGCAAACAAAGCACTGACCACAAAGTCCACAACTCAACGGCGTGGGGCCGAAAGAAATGGTAGAAGCCGAAAAAGGTCCGCAGGTCGACGCCACCGACGGCGACTATTTTCTGTCAGCCATTTTTCTCTGTGCTTGATGAGCGTTCATTAGTGATGATGAGTGGTTATAAGTGTATTTCACACAGATCAGTCTCATACCGGGAAGCTGACGCATCCCGCTCGCCGAATTCAAAGTGCAGTCCTGATGCCATGGCAAACCGCGACGTCACAATTCTGTATCGAGGTCCTCTCAGCAGTTGCAATTACGACTGCTGTTACTGCCCGTTTGCGAAGCGGCATGAGGATGCGGAGCAGTTGATGACGGATCGCCTTGCACTGGAGAAGTTCGTCGACTGGTGCTGCCAGTATTCCGGCGGTGCACTCTCCATCTTCTTCACACCATGGGGCGAAGCTCTGACAAGGAAGTGGTATCACGTCGCGATTCAGCAACTTTCGCACTTGCCGTTCGTGCGACGCGTTGCGGTGCAGACGAATCTCTCATGGAACCTCGACTGGTTGTCGCAGTGCCAAAGAGAGCGTCTGGGCTTTTGGTGCACCTATCATCCGTCGCAAATCAGTCGTTCAGAGTTTCTGGAGCAGTGTCAGGTACTGAGATCGCACAAAGTCGCCTTCAGCGTTGGCATGGTCGCACGGCGGGAGGACTACGATGAGATCGAAGCCATGCGAGCAGCTCTGCCGAGCACGACGTATCTCTGGCTGAACGCGTGGGACATCCAGGACGGACAGAAGTATCAGTACTCTGCGGAGGAACTTCAGCGGCTCACCGGGCTGGATCCTCATTTTCCTGTGAACACTCTGGACCATCCCAGCAAAGGATTCGTCTGCAGAACAGGTGCCGATGTTTTCAGTGTCGACGGTCATGGCGAAGTGCGACGGTGCCACTTTGTGAAGGATCGCATCGGAAACCTCTACGATCCCGATTGGACGTTTCCCCAGACCGCGTTGCCATGTCCCGCTTCAACATGTGGATGCCACATCGGCTACGTTCATCTGCCGCATCTGAAGCAGGCCGAAATCTACGGCGACGGACTTCTCGAACGCATTCCCAGGTAGGTCCTTTCTGCCGGAAAGGACCTTCGCCGACAGGCGAACCGTTGTGCCGCCTCATGTCATATAGCGGCAGGGCGACTCTCCAAACCAACTTCGGTTGAGCCCGACAGCAAGTCCCGCGTTGCCTCCAT
>JAEUII010000037.1 GCA_016795145.1 Planctomycetaceae bacterium | reverse complement strand
CTGGCTCGTGCCTTCAGCCGGGCCAGTGGGATCCATGGCGTAGAGACGATCTCGGAGACGAGGATCCAGGGGCACGGGGTCTCGCAGCAGCCCAAGAACTTCATGAGCCGAAGCGACTTCGGCCAGCAGTGCGTCTGACGACAGCACCTGTTGCTCCACCTTCGCCACCAGCTCCGGAGTGAGCTGGTCATCGAGGTATTCTGCAATGAGATTGGCATCAATTTGCGGTTTGGCCTGATCTGCGGTCGCCAGCCGACGCCGACGTTTGACCTCTTTGATCCGCTCCGCAAGCTCGGTCGCAAACGGGCTATTGGCAATTTTCTGGCCAATTTCCCGAGCATTCGTTGGGGCGAGCCGATCGTCCAGGTACGCCAGCAGTGTTCGCAGAGTCAGTCGCATTGCAGGTCCTTTCACGAAAACTCTCTGTCGACGACAGAGCGATTGAATAGTGCGGTACCAGTTGGCGTTTCGTACGCATTTTTTGGTCCGGCACCAGAATTTCTCGCTGACAGCCGCTGAACAAAGGCACAATCCCGAGCCTTCAGGGCGAGCCATCTGGCGGAATGGACTTTCGCCGTCAGGCGAACCCTGCCGGGCGCGACGGGTCGCAGTGCACGAACGGATACAAATTGAGTATTGAGAAATGCAAAGTGGCATCGCACACGACCCAGCCGAATTGGCATTTTGCAATCTCCAATACTCATTAATCATTCCTTCCATCGCTACAAAGTGCCCCTGGACAACGGGCACCTACCGAAATCCGCGACTGCACCCCGTCGAGGTCCCAGGTGGGGTCCTCAGTCCCGCTCCGTCGACTGTTCCCCTACACTGGAGTCGCGACGAGCACCGATGCACCGTGACTGACAACTGCTACAGATTCCGCAAAGTCTCAGAAAGGTTCCCACGATGTGTGGACGTTACACCCTGCGAACTCCGGCGGCACGGTTGATGGAGTTGTTCCATATCGCACAGCTGCCCACGCTTTCACCGCGTTACAACATCGCTCCCACGCAGCTTGTGCTTGCGATCCGGTCTTCAGCAGAGATCGCGTCATTGCGAGAAGCCATCATGATGCGATGGGGCCTGGTCCCATTCTGGGCCAAGGATCTTTCCATCGGCTCGACAATGATCAATGCTCGCGCGGAAACTGTTGCAGAGAAGCCTGCCTTTCGGAACGCCTTCAAACGCCAGCGGTGCCTCATTCCGGCGGACGGCTTCTACGAGTGGCAAAAGCTGTCGACGGGAAAGAAGCAACCGTGGTGGATCCATCAGAAGAACGAAGAGCCCTTCGCCATGGCTGGATTATGGGAGTCGTGGACACCCAAAGGATCCTCAAAAGATGATCCGGAAAGCGTTGTCCTGTCATGTTCGATTCTGACCACCGCGGCCAACAGAGACATGTCAGTCCTGCATGATCGCATGCCTGTCATCCTTCCGATCGAAGCATGGTCCACGTGGCTAAGCCCCGCGGCAACGCCCACTCAGCTCACATCACTGCTGCAACCACTGCCAGACGGCGAACTCCTGTTTCGCTCCGTCTCCACGACCGTCAACCGACCAGTCACCGACAACGCCGATCTACTGAACCCCGTGGAGTCTCCTGAACCGCTGAAGTTCGACTGAGTCACCTTAGCCCATAAGCAATGTAGCGACCCTATGGCTTTGCCGCGGGCAGAAGATCGGCACGCGGAGTCCCTTCTCGGGGACTCAGTACGACGACGATTGTCTCAGGGCGAAGCAATTCAAGGTAATACGGCTCGGGCACCCTGCCATCGACGGCAATAAGAACGGGAGTTTCTTTCTTCAGCCGTTCGGTGACCTCTTTGCGACTGATCTCATTTCCTTCGAGATTCAGGAACTGAGATTCAGACAACTGAGACGGCCCGCCCATCTTCAGTGTCAACGTGGCCTTCTCCACGGAAACACTCAGCTCCGGCCATTTTTCCTTCGGGATGACCTCACCCACGACCTTCCAGCGTGCCCTTGGAACCGTCACTGTGACGACCCACTCTGACGCATCCGAATCCGCCGTCGGTTGCCCATTGATCGCCGTCCCAAACATCGGTGGAACTCGTTGTGGGAAAGCAACCTTCTCGTCAGCACCAGTCGTGCGGACCGCAAATCCCAGTACGACCGTCATCGCAACGGCTCTCAAAATTCCTGTCAGCATGGTCAGGCTCCTGTCATGTCGGCGAATCGTAGTTCGACAGGATGATATTCGAACTTCACAGCGAAACATCAGCCCTTCGAAACCAACAGAAGCAGAGGTTTTCAGTGGCTTACAGGAATCTGACAACGTGAAGCGAACTGCTTAGGTCGGTTCAACTTACACACATGGTTCGAAGCACAGTGAACACTCAGTGGGATAACACAAAGACACGTTGTGATTCGGTTTGCACAGCCACCTTGCCACCGTCGGGAAGAAATCGCACTTTGCGAAGTGGGGTACCAAAGGGGAGTTCCATGGTCAGTTGAAGGCTGTCACGCCTCCAGAATCGCAGCGTCCCGTCCTTTCCAACAGTGCCGATCGTCAAATTGTCGGGACAATAGTCAACTCCCAGAGCAGCAACGGGGTGTGCCAATGCCTTTTGAAGCAGCACACCATCGGGAATACTCCAGACGCTCATCTGCCTTGCTTCTGTGACAGTGCAGAGTTCGCCTCCGTCAGGGCTGACGACCGCATCGGTAATCCCCGGCACCTCCACATGCATCAGGACTCGCCAGTCGTTGACTGACACGACTGACGCTCCCATACGGTGAAGCAGCGCGGCATATCTGCCATCATGCGTTGGCCGAATCGCCAGAATGGAAGGCGTCTGAATCGGTGTTGTCCCGGTGAAGTCTGCTTGCCGATACCGAATCAACTCGCACTCGCGGCGATCATCATCAGGAATTGGTAGTTCACGACTGACCAGAACATAGTCTGTTTCTTTACATCGTATTGGTTGTGCGTTGGTAATTTGCCTGTCGTTATCCTGCAGCTTGAGGACAATTTCGGGAGCACCTTGATTCGTTTCCCAAATCTTGACGACAGTTTCCGAGGAACCCTGGTGGTGCCAAAGGGAAAACTCCAGTCCCTCGCTGTAGGAAAAGCGGCTGTTCCGATGAAGGAAGCCGCCGCTGTCGACTGTGTTCGGCTTGTGCCAAAGAACGGATTGTCGAGTCTGCGGAGAAAACAGAAATGTGCCATGCAGACCTTCATACCAAACCTGCCCGTCTTTTGAGACTTCGAAGTTGAAGACATCACCTGGCAACAGCGTCAGTTCAGGAATTGACGGAAGATCCAGACGAAGAAGTTCTCCGTTCTCAAGTGTTGCGAAGAGTGTCCTCTGATCATCAGCCCATGTCAGATCTGTAATCGCGGACTCCGACACAATCCAGCTTCGGAATTGCTGATGGAATGACTCCGGAACAACAGAATCAAGTTCTCCTGCTGGCCACCTGATCATTTCCCGTTGCTCGTCCTTCAGAACGGATTCCGGACAGCTCTGAATCTCAAATTCACAGTTCCAGAGAACTACACTGCGTGTCGAGATAAACGTGTCGGTCTGCGGATGCACATCGTCAGGGGTTCGAAATTCCAGGGTCGAAATTGGCGTGAACTTCTGCTGTCCATCATGCAACGGCGGATCAATTCGAAGAGGTAGCCTGACCAAGTCGTCAGAACGGACATCTTCGGATGACTCTTGTGCACGAACTCTGAAGTTGCGATCTACCAGCTTCACCGACGCATCAACAGTTCGACCTTCCGCATCGATAGCTCTCACGCGTAGCGACATGTTCGCCATCTGCGCATTCGTCATTTCTTCGCGATTCTCCAGAAAGTGCCCCTTGATCTGAAATCGATGGTTGTCCTGGTCACCCTCGCCGGATACCAGTTCGAATCGGATAGATTCACTGCGCAGAAAATTGTCAGTAACAAGCCAAGCCACTCTTGAACCTTCGGCATATCGTTCCTGCAGAGCGAAGAGCTTCTGGTAGATTTGTGTGGGCGGCTGAGTGTCATCAAGTCCGAGAAATGCAAACTGTCCCTGAATCAGCCCTGTCTGACCGGCAATACAGAATCCGCCGTTCGGCCGAGGCAGGATTGGGCCAATAACAGAATGATCTTCTCCAAAACCACAGAACCAGTGACCGAGCGTGCCAAAGTAAGGCCAGATTTGTCCATCCGGTGTCACTGCGACCAGTGACATTTCTGTCCTCTCGTCCGTGGCTCGGGTGATTCCAAGCAGCAGTGAGCTATCCTGCATCTGGTACAGTCCACCAACTTTGCAGCTGGAATTTTCACCAATCGCGATTTCACTCACTCCGGCGTTACCGAAGCTCAAATCCGGCTGTCCGTCTCGAAGAAACGCCGACAACACGGTGACACTGCGTTTTCCATTCCAGTTGTAGCTGGCGATCACAAAACCGCCATTGGAGCGTTCAGCAAACGCGACCGGATACAATTCCCAATCAAACTTCGGAGTAAGCGTGCCCTTCACACCGAAACTCGTATCCAATTCTCCCCCAGACTCGTACCGCTGAAGGAACAACTGACTGGCTGAAGCAGCGTTGGATCTTGCCAACAGCACGATTTTCTGATCTGTCGTGATTGCCAGTTCCTGACACTTCAGTTCGATTCCAGGCAACGAGACATCGACTTTTCCACCGACTCCGAACGTCTCGTCAATATGGCCGTCAATTCGCATTCGAACCAATCGTACAAACTTCTCAGTCGACCGATCGCAGTTGCAGGCAATGATGAGACTGCCGTCTTCGGCTTGCTGATGGTCAATGACCGAAAGATTGCAGTCACCTCCCGAAATCACCACCCTGCCGTCTTCGCCAAAGGACAAATCGGGCGCACCGTGAGAGTGGTAGCGGAGGCACACACCGTCAACGTGATCACTGCGCTGGAAACTCCCCGTGCGAAGAATTCGGCCTTCTGAATCAATCGTCATTCCACCAGAGGACCGAGCACCAAGACCGAGCGTCGTGAAGACGCTGCCATCGACATTGAAGGTTGGGTCCGGGTTGCCGCGATGATCAATTTGCACAAGACTCAGTGACCGTTCGCTTTGATTGTCAACATCACCCGACAGCAGCATATTTCCTGAAGGCAGCACGATCGCGTCTTCAAAACTCAGCGATTGCTGCTTCGGTTCAATCCGCTGGATTCCGTCGTTTCCAAATGCGTAATCCGTTAAATCCTTCTGGCAATTCGGATCGCATTCTACGGGCTGAGCCGCAGCCCGCGTGACCAGGTCTGCACTGAATCCTTCCTGTGATAATTGTTCAAGCGATTTTCTCTGGACAATCAAATCAACAAAGGACTGATTCGGAAATTCTGTCCGAATGAAACACAGAGTACTGTCTCTTAATCCTACAACCACCTTGTCATCCGATGGGCCAAACAACAAGGACTCAACGGAGTCGGAGAACTGCACCAGCTTATGAAGTCTCATGGGATCGCGCAGCTGAAGAATTCCGACCACTCCATTGTTATACCCCACGGACAGAAACTGGTCCGTGCTGGAAAAACTCAATGCCGTGCAGTGAGCGCCTGTGATCTGTCCGAAGTTTGGATATTGCAGCGGTTCCAGAAAGGTGTCGTCCCCCTTCGGCAGTTGCTGAAGGTAAACAGTTCCTCCTTCAGCCCCCACGGCAAGCATGCCTCTCTCGGAAATGGAGAGACATTCCAGATCGCGTTCGGTCTTCACTTCGTGGCACAGTTTGCGATCGCTGAATCGAAAGATGCGAGCATTCGGCTCGTTACCACAAACGGCCAGATATCGGCCATCAGGTGACCACGCACAGGAAAATGCCTGCCGCTGACACGCTTGAATCCTGGGTCCAGACTCCTGCCATGTTTCCGTGTTCCAGACCGCTATCGTGCCGTCGTCGCCAGCAGACGCCATCAGAGTTCCGCCAGGATTCACGGCAAGGTCGTTCACTTCACCCTGACCGGCATTCCATTCTCGCATCACGGTGCCGGACGATCCGTGAACCACCGTGATGACTCCACTGGAACCGGCCGTGGCCAGCAGGTCGCCGGAAATCCTGCAGTGACAGTAAAGAGAATCGTTCCTCTTAAGCTTCAACTCAGAATTCAGCGAAACACAACGGTCGAGGAATTTCCATTCAAATCCGGGTGCAACGGAAGATCCTGTTGGCTGGTTTCGATACGGCTCAAGCAGCGTTTGAACGGTCCGTGCATCGTGGCTCAGGAATGAACTGGCGGCTGCCCGCATGTCTGACGAATATCGTTGTCTCGCACTCTCATCCGCCGTCTGAAGGGCAAGTTCCTTGTTATGAGCGGCGACGAGATACATCTGCAGGGCAACGGCCAGCCCGATCAGCAAACACGTAAAGGCTGCCGCCACCGCACTCAAGAGTCCGCGATGCCGTCGAGCAAACTTGCCGGCAAAATACAGCGTCGACGGTGCTCTCGCACGAATCGGACGTGAATCCAGAAAGGCCTCAATGTCATCGGCGAGTTCGCCAATGGTCTGGTACCGTCGTTCCGGCTCCTTCGACATGGCCTTCATTACGATCGCATCCAGCTCACTTGAGATTCGCAGCGAACTGCTTTGCGAAAGCGCTGGACTGGGCGATTTTGAATCACTGTGCTGCCGTGTCTGCTGTCGCAGGCACACACTCGGTCGTATTGGTTCCTCCTCCTTCAGGATCCTGCGAACTTCGCCGGTATCGGCTTCCTGCATTCGTTTCGCGTCAAAGGGTGGTACGCCGGTCAAGACCGCATACATCAATGCGCCCACGGAATAAATGTCGGCACGAGTATCGATCTCGCGATTCCCCGACAGAGCCTGCTCGGGGCTCATATAAAGTGGTGTTCCAATGATGTCGCCAGCGCGGGTTTGTGATTCCTGAGCAGACGAATCGACAGCCAGCGGTTTGGCGACGCCAAAGTCGATCAGCTTGACGATGGGCCGTCCGTCGACCTCAGTGACCAGGACGTTACTGGGCTTGATGTCGCGATGGAGAATTCGTTTCTGGTGTGCATGTTGAATGGCCTGACAACATTCCAGAATCAATCCAAGACGAGCCTGCAAATCCGGGTTCCGCAACTGACAGAATTTCAGGATCGGGATCCCGTCCACAAACTCCATTGCAAACCACGACAGTCCCGCCGCCGTGGTACCGGCATCCAGCACACTCGCAATGTTCGGATGAGTCATCAGGGACAGTGTCTTCTGTTCCTGAATGAACCGTCGAACGGCCGAAGCACTGATACGGTCGGCTCGAATCAGCTTGATGGCCACCCGTCGCGAAACCGGCTCCTGCTGCTCGGCAAGAAACACTGTCCCCATTCCGCCTTCACCAAGCTCCCGGCCCAGTCGATACGGTCCGATCGAATCCGGTCGCCTGAGAGACTGCTCCCGCACAGCGCTGATGGGAGGAATTGTCCGCTCGAGGAATTCTCCCGCCTCATACCCGTCCAGAAGACTCTGAACTTCGGCCAGCAGCTCCTTGTCGTCTCCACAGGCTTCCTGCAGATAACGGATCCGTTCCGCTGGTGACGAAATTCGGAGCGCCTCTTCAAAAATCCTCTCTTCGTCTCGCTCATCCATGATGGCAGCTCATCGTGTCCCAACGACTGGTATCGAAAATGTTTCTGGTATTCGAAATGGTTTGTCACATCAACAAGTTGGTTTTATCCGTGATTTGGGTTCATCCGTGATTTAGTTTTATCCGTCAGTGCGTTTTACCCGTCATTCCCGCGCAGGCGGGAACCCAGAACTTTGAAAGCCTGGTTCCTCTCTTCGTTGTTCTGACGGAGTACTCGTGGTACTGATGATCGTTATTGGCACTTCACACGAAGACAGACGCATGGTCCTCAACCGAAGGGACAACGACAATGCTGCACGAGCCCGACGAAGTCAGTCTCTACGGTTGTTCTGAATCATCCAGGCCGGATGTGCCCTGACTCAGTAGAGCACGACTCAGCCAGGCTCGGGCATAGGCCCAGTGGCGATCGGCCGTTGATGAAGAAATTCCCATCGCGTCGGCTGCCTCCTGATTACTCAATCCACCAAAGAACCGCAGCTTGACCAGCTGTGCCTTTTCCGGATGTTTGTGTGACAGCTTTTCGATCACGTCGTCCACTTCAATGATGTCGGCCTCCTGAAGACCTGACACATGTGTGACTCTGGGAAGAGGCAATTCCGACTGCAGCAACTGGCGTCGACGATGCCGACGAGCATGCTCGATCAGAATTCTTCGCATGGCTTCCGCTGCGGCGGCACACAGAGCACTGCGGTCCTCAAATCGATCCACTTCACGACGAACGATGCGAAAGTACGCCTCGTGCAGCAAGGATGTCGGCGTCAATGTGTGATCGGCTCGCTCACGCTCCATGTGAACAGCCGCCAGCCGCCTTAAGTCGGCGTAAACCAGCGGCAGCAGTTCGTTGACTGCCTTGTCCTCAGAATCAGGACTACCGTCTTTGAATTGGTGGATCATTCGTCGTCCAATGCTGCCGTACTCTGGAAGACCCCCTCGCCTGGGGAGAAGACCCCTCCAGCCAGCACCATTGTGTGACTGCGATTCAGATGTTGCAATCAAAGATGACAGTCGTGTCTTCAGTTCATAGCCCCCCCCCTGACTGCCGCGTGAACGTTTTCACGAGCAGCGGCAACCTATCAAATATTCCATAACGATTATCAACCGTTCACACCCGTCTGATCATTTGTCAGTGTGATCGATCAGTCATCGGCAAACAGGTCATCCTTCAGTTTCCTGCCGACGGATCGCAGCAGAAGCGTGCGGTCGTTGGCGTTGACGCTGCCGTCGCCGTTCACATCGCGTTCGGGATTCGATGTTCCGTAAGCTCCCAGCACCAGGCTGCTGTCCACCGTGTCCACCTTGCGGTCGCCGTTCACATCGCCCAGCAGCCGGTAGAACGAACGTACCGATTCGTACGTGCCGTCACCGTCCATGTCGATGCCCAATTGATAGTAGCCGTCACCGGCGGTCGTGTTTCGGTTACCGCCCAGGCCATTGCTGC
>JAEUII010000027.1 GCA_016795145.1 Planctomycetaceae bacterium | reverse complement strand
CGGGGCTGAATCGCAATTAATGACCTCACTGAATACCGACAAAGCAAAATCCGCCCCTTCTTCTGCACGGCAGTCGTACCTCGGAACGGGCGTTCTGAACCGACTGAGGCGATGAACTTGCTGCGAACGTGAAAATCCCGGGCCCTTGCTGTCATTGCGAATCGTGTCGACATACCTTGAAGGGCTGGAATTTGATCCGATCGGTATTCTCAGGAGACACTCCATGACCACAACGACCCGCCGACGCTGGCTAAAGAACTCATTGTCGTTCGGAGCTGCCGCGCTGTTGCTGAATCGTGCAGACCGAGCCGGTGGGTTTGTCTGGTCGAACGACAGGCCTCGAGTAGGAGCGATTGGCACGGGCAGTCGCTGGTGTCAGAAGGCAACGGGCATCGATGGTCCCTGGGGATCTGCTCCTGACTTTCGCAAGTACGGCGACTATGTCGCGGTCTGCGATGCAGACTCCTCACGACGCGATCTTGCTGCCGGTTTGGTCAAGGAATGGACAGGAGTCGAACCAGCAATCCACGCCGACTATCGTGCGATCCTGGACAACGACAAAATCGACATCATTCATATTTCGACACCTGACCACTGGCATGCAAAGATCGCGATCGAGAGCATGTTGGCAGGCAAGGATGTGTATTGTGAGAAGCCGATGACGCTCACGATTGCTGAAGGGAAAGAGATTTGTGAGGTGTGTCGAAAGACAGGACGCATCGTTCAGATCGGGACTCAGCAGCGCAGTGAAGAGCAGTTCATTCGGGCGATTGCTTTGATTCGAGCCGGACGACTTGGTGTGGTCAAGAAGGCAACCTGCCGCATCGGCGGTGCTCCAACCAGCCCGGAGATTCCAGTCGCCTCTGCGCCTTCGCATCTGGACTGGAACCTGTGGCAAGGGCCTGTTGCCGAAACCAGTTTTCGATACCTTGCAGGCGATAACGGCGAAACAAAAAGCTGGTCACGCTGTCACTATGAATTTCGATGGTGGTACGAATACTCGGGGGGCAAACTCACCGATTGGGGTGCTCACCACGTTGATATCGCCACGTGGGGTCTGAACAAAACCAGTACCGGGCCGGTTTCTGTCACGCCGGTGCTTGTGAAACACCCGGTGGAATTTCAGAAGGGGTTTCCGGTTGATCCTTCCCGCTACAACACGGCAACGGAGTTTCTGATTCAGGCGATGTTTGCGGATGGTGTTGAAATCGAGATCCGGCACGATGGCGACAATGGCATTCTGTTCGAAGGCACGGAAGGACGCATCTTTGTAAACCGCGGCCGCCTGACCGGCAAGCCCGTGGATGATCTCAAAGACAATCCTCTTCCTGCAGGAGCCTTAGCAGAGGTCTACAAGAATCGTCCTCTTGTGGACCACTTCCGCAACTTCTTTGAAGGTGCCAGAGATCGCAAGGAACCGATCTCCGATGTCTTCAGCCATCACCGCGCGTTGACCACCTGCCATCTCGCCGGGATCGCCGCACGATTGAACCGCCGCATCAATTGGGACCCTGCTGCTGAAACGATCACCGATGATGCAGAAGCTCGCAGTTTCATTGGTCGTGACTACCGCAAGGGTTTTGAGATTGTGCGCGGATAGAGAAGATCGAGGTGTCGCCGAATGCTCTCCCCTAACTCAATTCGTGAGGCGTGCAATAGCGATCAGGCCGCAACGTGTGTGCTGCTCTGTCAGCAATGGCTGCGCGAACATCCCAATGATCTGCCAGTCATTCACGACTATGCGACAATGCTGTACAAGCTTGGCAGATTCACTGAGGCGATTGCCGTTTACGATGACGCGTTGGCGAGGTTTCCCGACGCTCAGTGGGCGATTTTCAATCAGCTCGGCCATCTCCATCGATACCGTGGAGCATTCGCTGATGCTGAACGTGCCTATCAGTGTGCGATCGACTCCGATCCGGAAGAAGCGGCAAGCTACATTTTTCTTGGGGCACTGCAGGCGCGACAGGGCAATTTGATTGAAGCTGAAAAGACACATCGATTAGCTACCGAGTGTACCTCGGGGTGCATTGATGAAGCGTTTCACAATCTGGGACTTGTGCTGAGGGGACAGGGGCGACTCAAGGATGCAAAAATCTGCTTTGAGAAGGCCATTGCGATTTCCAGCGACTACGCTGATGCCATGAGAGCATTGAAGGATGTGAAAACTGCCCTTGAGCTCGAGTCCTCCACGTAGTCGCCGGTGCTGACGGAGAATGGCTACGTCAGGGGAAATTGAATCAGGCTGCTTGAACATGATCCTCACTCTCGGAGAAGTCAGAAGGCCCACGATTCGGCTGGAAACAGACGAATGGAGGTCATATTGCCGGGATGATTCAAGACTTGTGTCCGCGGAGCCGCTACATCGGATCGGCGGTAAGACGAGCCTGATTCCGAATGCATTCGATATTGTGATTGATGAGATTCGAGCGATTCAGTTTCGCTGGTATGAATCCTATGGTGGCGTCATCGTGTCTGCTGCAGTTGGCTACACAGCACGGGCCAAAGTTGAGTGCATTAGTCTTGCAAGGAGGTTGGATGCTGAATTCATTCCAGTTTCAAAGAAGTTCACTGAGTTAGAAGTTGCGATCGAAAAGTGCGACGGCTTTGTCGCCCAGATTCAAACAAAAGATGAGATCTGTTTCGGCGAGATCTGCTACATCACCCCCCATGCTGCTTTCAGAGCATCCACGCGGCCCACTGACGGGCACATTGCCTTTCATCCCGTCAACATGGAGAAAAAACGGCATGACATAGGGCTGTGTGGCAGGGAAATTTCCAAGGAATTGGTCGTTTCATGCACGGGTGTCCCATTACGAGAACTCTATACGGAAGAAGAACGAACCTATTGGGAAATTGAGTAACGACAGCCGGGGATCATCAGATGCGGGACATTCTTATTGCCACTGCCATCATAACTCCGTTTGTGCTTTGTGGGATCTGGCTGGCACTGCGAAGTTTTGGCAGAACCGAAGAGGCCACGGCACGCGAGTTGGCTGCGCGGCTTGGTTGCCCTCGATGCCATGAACGTTCGCTTGAATGGCGTGGCGTGGTTTGGGGTGAGGACGTATCCTGTGACGACCATGACGAATCGCTTCACGGGTACGTTTTCTCTTGTGCTCGGTGTGATCGTGAGTTTCAGTTTTTGGCCAATGGTGAGTTACGTGATTCGTAAATGCGGGACGACGGATGGCTCCTGGTAATAAGTGCCGCAGGATCCCACATGACACACGAATACGGCTCCGGTCAATGTTCGCACTGGACGCTTCATGTTAACTTTCAGAATCGCGAGGACCTTCGGCACCAGCACTCACGCAACGTTTGCGTTGCTGATGCTGCTGTGGTGCGCGACATGGCTGCTTAGGGCTTTCATTGACCGGTATTGCGACTGGTTTCAAGACGCGACCTTCACGGCGGTGTTCTGGCTGATTGCAAAGGCACTTGTCTGGCTTCTTCCGGCGTTTGTGCTTATTCGAGCATCCGGGCGCGATTTTTCTTCGGTCTTCAACCTCAAGGACTGGCGCCATTGGTGCTGTTGGGGGATGACAGTTGGGTTGCTGATCGCGGCAACGGGCTTTCTGCAAAGAGCGATCGCAGGTCAGCCGCTGCTTCCCGGGAAATTTGACTACGGTACTCTGAATGTGCTCCTGATCGCTCCATTGTTCGAAGAGTTCCTTTTTCGTGCCGCGATTCTGCCCAATCTCATTCCGGTGCTGGGATTCGCGCGATCGAATCTCATCACATCGTTCTACTTCGTCCTGCTGCATATTCCCGGCTGGTACATGATGGGCAATTTGCACACCATGCTGACCTTACCCGTGGGTGGTGCCTTGTCGATTTTCGTTCTCGGACTGTTGTTCGGGTGGGTGTCACACAAGAGCCGATCATTCCTCGGAGGGGCGATTGCTCACTGTCTGAATAATCTGGCGGCTTGAGACACCGTGAACGGTGGCGCGATCAGCAACTGGTGATTCCACCTGATGACACGTCCGCTGCGGATCAAGCAGAATTTGCTTGCAGGGAACTGATGTCGTCCCGCACGCCTTTATCTTCTGTCACTCATTTTTTGTCCGACCGTTGATCTCATTGCAACTGCGTTGGTTTTGTGGCGTGCCCACCTGGGCTACCGGCGCTTGCGGCACACGCACTTCGTACGTGCTACCCGTTGGGTGATGGGCTGATGAATCGCAAAGCAAAGAAACGCAATCAGGGGACTGATGTCGTCCCGCACGCCTTTAGCGGAAGAGAGTCTGCCCGCGAGACTCAGGCGGCGAGGCTCCTGCCGAGCCGCTCAAACTGGGAAACCGGCGACTCAGCTGGAGCGTCCACTCCCGAGTTTGGTGTGAAACTTGTCGCTGCGTCTGTGAACGACCTAGAATCCACCGCGACCTACATTGCTCAGGTGCGTCTCAGTTTGAGGCAAGCGAACAACCTGAGCGGGAATGCGGCAATGAGCCGACAGGCTCCTTTGCGGCAGGGGCTTTCGCCCTTCATCAAGAAACGCTGCACCTGAGCGGCAAAGGCAGACACAGCATGACCATTCGACTCATTGATACTCACTGCCATCTCGATTCCGAATCGTTTCATCAGGAGATCGATCAGGTTGTTCAGCGAGCGAACGATGCGGGTGTTGAGAAGATTCTGGCAATCGGAATCACCGTCGAGACCACTCAAGCAGCGATCCTCCTGTCCAACCGTTATCCGTGTGTGCTGGCAATGGCGGGGATTCATCCAAATCATACACACGAAGCAAAGCCGGACGACTGGGAACGAATTGAAGACCTGGCCGCTCATCCGCATGTGATTGGAGTCGGCGAAACGGGGCTCGACAAGTATTGGGACTTCGCACCTCTGGAGATTCAAAGAGACTACTTCTTCCGCCACATTGAACTCTCCAGGAAACTAAAAAAGCCGTTCGCAGTGCACTGTCGCGAAGCCGAGCCCGAAGTCCTGGATGTCCTGCGAACCGCAGCGGGAGAGGAAGGTCATCTGAACGGCCTCATGCATGCCTTCTGTGGAAACTCAGAGACTGCAAAGACCTGCCTGGAGCTTGGCCTGTACCTTTCGTTCGGCGGGATGTTGACCTACAAGAAGAATGATTCACTCCGCGAGATCGCTCGCACGATCCCGCTCGATCGATTACTCGTGGAGACGGATGCTCCGTACCTCGCACCTCAACCGTGGCGAGGAAAGCGAAATGAACCCGCGTATGTTGCGGAAACAAATCGAGTCCTCGCGGAGGTTCATGGTCTCAGTCCGGAAGAGATGGCGAACATCACGACATCGAATGCCAAACGACTGTTCCGGCTTCCGTAGTGATCTCCAAAAAATCCTCGTTTGAAAGTGAATGATGGCTGCGTCATTGGAACTCGCAATTTCCCAGATCCGATTTGCCCGCGAATACACACTCACACTGCTGGATGGCATTGAACCGAATGACTGGTTTCGTCAGCCTGCGGAGGGCGTTTCACACCTTGCCTGGCAAATGGGTCATCTGGCCATGGCGCAGTATGGGCTTTGTTTGTTTCGAATTCGCGGAAGAGCAGACATTGATATGGACCTGATGTCATCGTCGTTTCGCAAGAAGTTCAGCAAGGGAACAACCCCTGATCCGGATCCATCGAAGAATCCATCCCCGGAAGAAATCCGAGGCGTCTTTGACCGAGTCTACGAACAGACGATGCTCGAACTTCCAAATGTCACACAGGCGGTGCTCGATGAGCCCATCGATATGCCGTATGCCGTGACAGCAACGAAGCTCGGAGGTCTACTGTTCTGTTCTCATCATGAAATGCTGCACGCCGGACAAATCGGGCTGCTGCGTCGGCTGATCGGCAAGATTCCCGTTCGATAGGATGCAATCCGCTGCAAACTCCGATCAGATCGACATGGGACAAACCTGAACCCCGTGCAGTCAGGGCGGCAGGACAATCCGATTTTGCCGACCATATCTGCCCGAATTCGGAATCACGAGTCGCCCCCAGACTTTTGATTGACGGCCCGAGGACGTTTTTCGTACATTTTCGCCCATGTTCCAGAGCATTCACATCATTATTGCCATTTGCATTGGCGGCATTTTTGCCGTTCAAGCCGTGATGTATGCCTGAGGAACATCAGAATTGACGGCCAACAACCCTCAGGACCACCCTGAGGGTTTTTTTGTTGGCACCGACGTGTTTTTCTTCTTGAGCGATCTTGGTCGCTCAATTCACAGGTCAGAACCATGGCTCGCATTCAGCTTTACGACACAACTCTTCGTGACGGTTCTCAGGGGGAAGGCGTCAACTTCTCTCTTCAGGACAAGCTCATGATTACTCGTCGACTGGATGAGCTGGGCTTTGACTACATCGAAGGCGGATACCCGCTCTCCAATCCGAAAGATGAAGAGTACTTTCAGCGCGTCGCTGAGATTCCTCTGAAACATGCAAAGGTCTGTGCCTTTGGGATGACTCGCCGCAAAGGTGTCACCGCGGCGGAAGACATCGGCATGCAGGCGCTGATTCAGTCCAAAGCGCCGGTCTGTACGATTGTTGGAAAGACATGGGACCTGCATGTCACTGAAGTTCTGCGAGTATCGCTGGAAGAAAACCTCGCGATGATTCGGGACTCTGTCAGCTACGTGAAATCGCAGGGACGTGAAGCGATCTATGACGCAGAACATTGCTTCGACGGCTGGAAGGCGAACCCGGACTACGCACTCCAGACGCTGAAGACCGCGGCCGAAGCCGGTGCGGATATGATCGTGATGTGCGACACCAATGGAGGAACGCTCCCGGAGCAGATCGCTCAGTTTGTTCGTGAACTGCAGACTCATGTTGCTGTCCCAGTTGGGATTCACTGTCACAACGACTGCGACCTGGCGGTCGCCAATTCTCTGGCAGCAATCGGTGCTGGGGCGATCCAGGTTCAGGGAACGATCAATGGCATCGGCGAACGCTGTGGCAACGTCGACCTGATCTCGGTTGCCGCGAATCTGTCATTGAAGCTGAATCATGAAGTGCTCGTCCCCGGCGGCATTCAGCGACTGACCGAGTTGTCACGCTATGTCTACGAACTGGCCAACATGAACTTTCGATCGGGTCAGCCATTCGTCGGCTCCAGCGCGTTTGCTCACAAGGGCGGGATGCATGTGCATGCCGTGAACCGTCTGGCTCGAAGTTACGAACACATCACTCCGGAAGCTGTCGGAAACGAACGCCGCATTCTGGTGAGCGAGCTTTCCGGTCGGTCCAACATTATCGCCAAGACAAACAAGTTCAACATCAGTGAAAACAATGAAGCGATGGTCAGGATCCTGAGCGCCGTGCAGGATCTGGAGAATGATGGCTACCAGTTCGAAGCAGCAGAAGCCTCCTTCGACCTTCTGGTGATGAAGCAAACCGGATTGTTCACGCCATCATTTTCTCTGGATCACTATCGGGTCAACGTGGAAAACCAGGCACGAGAACCGATGACGGAAGCGGTCATCAAGCTGACCTGCGGCTCTGCTCAGCAGCATGTCGTCGGCGAAGGCGATGGTCCCGTAAACGCACTCGACAGCGCACTGCGAAAAGCTTTGACGCCCGTTTATGCAGGTCTCTCGGACATGGCTCTGATGGACTACAAAGTCCGAGTGATCAACAGTGCTGAAGGAACGGCGGCTCGAGTGCGAGTTGTGATCGAAAGCCGCGACAGGAATTCTGTCTGGAGCACCGTTGGTGTCAGTGAGAACATCATCGAAGCCAGCTGGATCGCGCTCGTCGATGCGTTCGAATACAAGATTCATAAGGATCGGGGAATTGTTCGATCCTGAGCAATAGACTTTGTTAGTCTGGGCGGATTCTCAGATAGTCCGGAACCACAGGTGTGTTTTGTTGTTGCTTGATGACAATCGAAGCTGTGGAGAAATGCAAATCAGCGATTCAGGCCCGGCAGGGCCGACAAATCCCCTGCCGGGGTCGCAGGCCCCGGTCTGCAGAACTCTGAACTGCAAAGGCCTGAAAGGCCGACACAACCCGTCGGCCGGCTCGTGTTAATGTGTCGACCCTCCGGGCCTTGTCGACTTACTAACGCTCGCTTCCGGTGGCTTACGCACACCGGCATGGGTTGTGGCGGCCTGCCGGGCCTGAATCACAAACAAACGTCGCCGAGTGCCGAAGAATCACATTTCCGCCCTAAAAGACACTTACCTTGTTTTTGAGCCCACTGTGCGCGCCTGCTTGAGGCAATCGAACAACGTGAGCGAGGCTTTGGCAACGAGTCGACAGGCTCTTTCGGGTCAAGGGCTCTCAGCCCTTGTCCAGCCGATTCAAACGCAGCTGGCCGCATGCGGCGTCGATATCCGCGCCCTTTCGTTTGCGAACAGTGACCGGGATTCCTCGTCGTTCAAGAATGCTGACAAACTGCCTCGTCTGAGGTTCCTGAGGTGCGGTCATCACCAGTTCGCTGACACCGTTCATCGGAATCAAATTCACGTGCGCCGTGCGGCCTGCAAGAAGCGAAGCCAGTTCTTCGGCATGCTGAGCCTGATCGTTGATTCCTGACAACAGCACATACTCATACGAAATCCGTCGCCCTGTCACCTCGTGGTAATCGTCGGCGGCATCCAGGATCTCTGCGATCCCGATGTTACGATTCACCGGCACGATCTCCGTTCGAAGCGGATCGTTCGGAGCATGAAGCGAAACCGCCAGGTTGTATTGTTGTCCCGACCTCGCAAACTCACGAATCTTCTCCGGCAGTCCGACCGTCGAAACGGTAATCCGACGAGCCCCCAGTCCAAAGCCGTCGTCACTGGTCAGGACGGAAAGAGCCTGCATCAGGTTTCGGAAGTTCGCAAGAGGCTCCCCTATTCCCATGACGACGATGTTGGTGATCTTCTCGTCATCAGACATCAGTCGATGCAACACCAGCACCTGCTCGAAGATCTCCGCCGCAGTCAGATTTCGCTTTACTCCCAGGAGTCCGCTGGCACAAAAAACACAACCCATCGCACAGCCAACCTGGGTACTGATGCAGACTGTCCTGCGATCGGGATCGCGCATCAGAACACATTCGACAAGCTCACCATCCTGCAACTGCAGAAGCAATTTCTCCGTTCGATCCTTCGCGATCTGATGACCCACTGCTTCGAAGGACGAAAAGCGAAAACTGGCCGCCAGTTGTTGACGCAACGCAGCCGGCAGATCACTCATTTGATCGAACGAGCTGATCCGTCGCTGAATCAGCCAGCGCCGAATTTGTTTGGCGCGAAACGCGGGCTGACCAATTCCCTCAAGCCACTGCACGAGTTCCGAGTCAGGCAGTTCCAGAATGGCACGCAGCCCGGACGGTGCCGAAGTCAGAACTGGCAGCGTCGTCGTTGTCACAGGTTCATTCACGTTCACGGTTTTGCTGCGGGTTTCTTGTCAGAATTTGCTTCGCCGGTTTTCGCCAGGTCACGACGATATCGGCGGATGATTTCGGAGTATTCACTGTCCATCACTTCGCGCCCGGCATCTTTAACGTCGGGCTCCAGTTCGTCCTGCAGGCGTCCCCAGTTGCGAGCACGACCTCGTCGCGTAGTCGCGTTAGGAGACTGGCCGTCAAACTCGGCCGGGTTGCCCTGCCCCTTCGGATCTCCCTGTGAAGGATCGGCGGATGAGTTGAGTTGCCCGGGTGAAAACTGGCTTGGGAGTGCTCCCTTTGCCGCCTGTTTCAATGCCTGAGCCGCTTTGGCCATTTGCTGAGCAGAACCGGGCTGGCCGTTCGGAGAACCGCCTTCACCCGGTTGAGCCGACGGACTTCCCTGCCCATCCTGCGGGCTGCCGCCTTGTCCAGGCTGGCCCTGTTGCCCCGGCTGACCCGGCTGCCCCTTCTGACCCTGACCCTGTTGGCCTGGCTGTCCCTGCCCTTGCTGACCCTGTTGCCCGGGTTGTCCCGGTTGGCCTTCCTGACCAGGCTGCCCTTCTTGTCCTTGCTGTCCCTGCTCCGCGTTCCCAGGCTGACCATTGCCCTCTGGTGATTGTTCCGAATTGGGTGAGGGCTGACTTGCTTCCTGATTCATCATCTCCGATGCCCGCTGCAGACTTTGCATCGCATCAGCGACACTTTCGCCCACTTCGGTCGGTACCAGATTATTAGGATCACGATGTCCCTGCGATGCCTGCTGTGCCAGCTGAGCGGCTCGGTTCAGTTGCCCCGCGGCTTCCTGAGCATTCTGACCTGCCTGCTGCATCTGTCCCTGTTGAAGCTGCTGGCCAGCCTGCTGTCCGCTCTGAGCCGCCTGCTTTGCCGCTTCTGCCGCCTCCTGCGCCGGTCGAGCGAGGTGCTGCATCCCCAGCGAAGGATTATTCAGGCTTTCCGAAAGTTCGCTCAGTGCATCCGGCGTTTGTGCTGCCTGTTGAGCCACTTGCTGCTGCCCAGATCGCTGAGCCGACAACTGTGCGGCGTCATCCTGCTGAAGTCGATTGAAGGCGTCGGCAAGTCGATTGAGATTATCTCGCTGCTGTTGAAGCTGCGTCTTGCGATCCTGCTGGCCTTCCTGGTTCAACTGGTCGGCGGCCTGTGAAGCTTCTCCGGCGGCATTTCGCATCCGCTCCGCACTTCGCTGAAACTGTCCGGCGTTGGCATGGCGTAGTGCGTCTTCAGCACGCTGAGCCGACTGCTCGGCATGATGGCGAACGTTATTGGGTGCCGACGAATCCTGCTTGAGGGTCTCTGATTGTTCGCGTGCCGCCTCTGCAAGTTTCTCCAGCTGGTTCATCAACTCGCCAGCCGCCCGTTCAGACTCAGCCGCTGGATTTGGCTGATCGCCCTGTTGATTGGCCTGTTGGCTGGCCTGTTGATCGCCCTGCTGTTGCTGTGCTTGCTGCCGTGGCTGCTGTTGCTGATCTGGTTGATTACCAGCCGGATTCGCCTGCTGGCCGTTCAGAGTTTTCTCTGAGTTCTCTGGCGCATCTGAGTTTTGTTCGCCATTCGGCTGAGCACCAGATTTTTCCTGCCCTTGTTCTGGCGTTTGTGCATCAGCGTTCTCAGGCCCATTGGGGTTCTTCTCCGCTGCGGATTCCTGAACGCCTCGTTCCTCGTTTGTCTTCTCAAGCTGATCTTCGAGCTTGTTCATGCGATCAGCCAGCTCTTCGGATTTCTTCTGCATCTCCCCACGCTGAGCATTTCGCTGTTCCTGCTCGCGCTGAGCGGCCGCCTTGGCCGCATCATCAGCCGGAGCTGGCCCTGGTGGCTCGGGTGCAGGCTTCTTCAGTTCTTCGGCAGCGCGTTCGAGCTGCTCGGCCGAGTTGGCAATCTGCTGTTCCGGTTTGGACAGGTTCCCCTGACGCAAATCCCGGATCGCTTCATCGAGCGGCGGAATCTCCGTGCGTTGCACTTCCGGAGCCTGCTGCTCCATTCTTCGATTCAACTGCTCCGCTTCATTGCGAGCCTGCTGAAGCTGGTTCGCAATCTCCTGAGTATCCTGTGCCGCATCGCGAGCCTCTTCGTTGACTCCTTCGGCAAGTTGCTGTTGCTGCTGAGCCAGCTTCTGCATCTGCTCCGCAATCTTCGCGGCCTGATCCAGCTGAGCTTCCCGTGCTGCCTGAAGCAGTTCCTGCTTCCTCTGAAGAAGGCCGTTCAGATCCTGGCTCAGTTCCTGCTGATCCTGTTGCAGCTCCTGGCGTTCATCCTGCAACTCTTTATCGAACTCTTCCTTGCTTTGACCTTCAGCCGGCTGATTCTGAGTCTTCTTCTGCTGATGCTGTTCTGTATCTTTCGCCAGACGATCCGCATCAAGTGCCAGACGATTCAGTTCAGCAAGTTCCTGCTCCAGAGAAGCTGCCTTCTCAATTTCCTCCGTGGCCCGATGCAGCTCATCGCGAATTCGGTTCAGATCGTTCACAGTCTCCTGCAGGTTCTTTGCGGCCGGTTCTTTGTCGCCGGCTGCGACGGCTTCATCCAGTTTCTTTGGAAGCTGCTGGCGAATCTGCTGAGCCAGCTCCGCCAACTTATCAGCCTGCTTCTGCATCAGAGGATGCTGTGCAACCTGCTGTGAGAGCTTCTGAAGATCATTGCCCTGAGTCTGTTCCTTTTCGCTCAGGCTGCGAGTCTTGTCTTTAGCGTCTTCGTTCCAGTTGCGCCACGCTTCGTCTTTCAGCGTGTTCGCCTGCTGGGCATCATCCTGCAGCTGCTTCTCCATCGCCCGCAGTGCTTCCACCAACTGCTTGTCCGCTTCGCGCAGTGCCTTCTGACCTAAAGCCTCGGCGTTGTCAGAAATGGTCAAAACCCACGGGCCCTTCCAAACAACCTGTGGGCCCGGTGAGGGACGTTCATCCATGGCCTTCACGCGAAGTTCGACACGATCCCCGGTCTTGACGTTTAGGGATGCCAGCTCAAGCAGAAATTCATGGCTGACAGCCGTTGCACCACGATCCTGAAGATCTGCGACCTCAATCAGCGTGGCCTCTTCATTCCGGCGATAATGAAGCTCCAGCGCACCAACTCCGATATCGTCGGTCACTTCACAATTGAGTGGAACCGTGTCGTCGGGACGAACTTCAAGGCCGTCTGCAACACCCTTCACAGTCAGAACGGGCGGAGTATCCAGCGTCGAGATCAATCGCCGCGGTGTCGTTTCGACGTTCTGAAGTCCAACATCATCCACGACGGAGAATTCAAACGCACCAGAACCTAAAGCGTCGAACTCCATTGCCGCAGACATGCGATCAGGAGCCATCACGACCACGGCCACAATCGGAACGTCTTCGGCAGCCGCCTTGCTTCCTTCCATCCGAGCCCCCGCGGCCTGAGCAGCAAGTTCTTCGGGAAGCAGTTCTTTGGCTGAAGGCTCGACACCTTCTTCCTGAGTCGCAACCTTCGGCACAGGAAGTGGCGTCCAGTCCTTCCAGGTCAACTGTGCTGGCTGAACCGGTTTGTTGAAGGTGAGTTGAACGGCAATCTTGCTGCGTTCGAACACGTGAATATCCCCAACAACACCATCAATCGTTCTGACCGGACGCCCGGTGTAAACAGGTGGCGTCTCAATCAATGTCGCGGCAACAATTCGAGGTGCCTCCGCGACGGTCATCGTAAACCATTCCGTTCTGGCACCGCCTCCGGTAACTCGATACTGCAATGTCTGGCGAGCATCCACGAGGCTGGCCGTGAACTGTCGCTGAGATTCATCCCACGACATTGCAATCTCTTCCAGCCGATCATCCTGCGTCTTCATTTCCAGCAGGACATTCGTTGGAACATCGCCGGTTGCCCCGTTTCGCCACTGAGGGATCGCGATGAAAGTGACATCGGTACCCGTTGCTACAACGCGGTCGCCCTGCGGAACGTCGAAGTACAAATTCGTCGCCGCAGCAAGGTTCGCAAATGGCATCAGCAAGCGTTGCAACAACAACTGTGCACCCGACGGCCAGATGACAAACGGCAGCGACAAAACCGCGCCCGCAATCGCCAGTATCATGAATCGATGCCACGTTGTTCCTGATGGCACGACCTGTGTGGGGCGAATCGCGCTGACCTGCATTTCAACATGCTGATATATGCGATTCCTCATCTGAGCGGAGCCAAGTTCCGATGCGGTCGCATCTGGTCGCTCCATGGAAATCAGTGTTGCGATAGACTCCTGCAGCTCAGGAAACTTCAGGTCGACAGCAGCCCCCAGCTCCGCGTTCGATGCGGAGAACATCAACGGACGAAGAAAACGGCGCCATGCCACGGCGAGCGTCAAGCAAACTCCAATCGCCAAACTTCCCGCGCGGACAGAACCCGGCAACACAAGCAGGTAGTCGGCAATGCCACACACCAGAATGCAGAGGATCAGAACGCACAAAGTTTCCGCAAGTCCTCGAACGCACGTGTGGACGCGAACCAGCGATTGGCAACGCCCAAGAAGGCTCTGCAGTCCCGGAATCTGCGGCAATGCGCCTGATGACATGGCTGTCTCCGTAATCCCACCATCCGCAACACTCTTCGGCCTGCTTGAGTCACCGATTCGCTGGCTGAAGAAAACCTGAGGAAAATCTCAGACTTCAGCCGGAAAGTGTACCAAGCAAAGAGACGGAACCGCCAGACAGAAGCCCCGAAAACCGCCTCCGAAGCCGTTGTCTTTAAGGCTCCAGAAGCATTGTTGCAGCATTCTGGCGTTCGCTCCCGCCGGCCGAGCCAACTGGGAGCGAGAAAATCAGTCCCCGATGGGCTCGCCCCGTCGGAGCCAACGGTTCACAGCGAGATCCGATTCACAGCCACAAGCGTGACTCTACCTGCTCTGGCGAGCGGAGTGTGTCAACGCTCCGGCATGCAATTCGCCTTTGCTTTACTCTCGCTGAGTCGCGGGGACGGAGGACTGATGTCCAGTCGCTCGCCATTTTTTTGCCCAACATCTTTTTGTCAGAGCACCAAATCGCAATCAGAGCACTGAGGTCACCCGGCTCGCCTTGTTTCCTGTCACCGGTCTCTTGTCATATGCATCTTCCATCGGCGTCCATCTGCGGTTACGAAATCATGGCAGGCTGACGCGGGAACTCGCGTCGGAGACACGAGGCACATTGCGAAAGCTACCATGCAGGCGTCTGCGATGCCCGGAAAGGGTGGATGGCCCCTTTTTTCCCCAAGCTGCAACGAAGATCGTGATGCAGAAGCCGAAGGCGTGAAGTGGGCTACGCAAAGCACTGGTCAAACGCCCTTGAGAGTCTCGCTATCAACTCGTGATCCTCGCCCACGCAGCTGATGACATCTGGCGGGGAAAGCAGAGACACAAGCTCGTGAGGCACTTCTGGGATAGACAGTCCGAGTTCTTTGCGAATCCGCCGCACAAGCATGACCTCGCAAGGAAGCAAATCAAAGGGTGAATGCTTGAATTCGGGGGCCCAGTCGCCACCCGCATCGTCCATGTTGGCACAGTGATAATCGCAAACCTGTTCAAGTGCATGGACCAGAGCACGGTCGTCATTCCAGTTCTGGATTATTGCAAGGTAAGGCGGTTCGAGTTTTTCATTCGATGGTTGTTTATCATCTCGGATAAGACAACATTCCGATACAAATGGCTCAAAGCGTCGAGACTTCCAATACGCTTGATCGACCGATTCCTGATTCCGATCGATTTCACGCAGAATGCACTCTGCCATCTCTCCCCACTTCTCGCTTACACATACCAGACAGGCGGCGTGACTAACGTGATTGGTTAGATTTACAGCATTTCCGATCTTGCGAAAGAAAGACTCTGCTCGAAGCTTTAGTCCCCATCCTCGAAAGTTAATCGCCGTCGAAACGTGATTCCAACCAATCTCTTTGCCATCGATCAGCTCAACGGTTCCCAATATCCCATAGTAAGTTGCGAGACCATTAAGCGAATCGGGAATTTGCTGAAACGCCTCTGGCGTGCCTTCTTCAATGTCGTGTAGAAGGTACTCGCTATCTCTGCCCAAGATCCTGTCGCCGTTCTTCCTAAGCCACTCACGGTGAAACTTTACCATTACTTCGATTGCCGTCACCATATACCTATTTCCAAGGCGAAATGCGAATTATCTCGTTCAACAAATCAACACCCACTGCGTTACCACTAACGTTTAACGGGTCTCTGCGGGGGAAAAAAGGGGGGGGCGAAAAAAACGGGCGAAGGAAAAACGGGGCGGAAAAACGGGGCCATCCATCTGTCGTTTGACACTCCTGCGGAGCTGGAACCTCTGTTTGAGCGACTGGAAATCTCTGCGGAGCTGTGGGTGGACTGCGTGAAGAATTTCCGCAAGTGGTTCCGTTCCAGTGTGGGGCGGCCGAGTTCGATGACGACGCATGCGACGTCGAAGGGGCATGATCGAGCGATCAGTATCAGTTCGTCGCGGCGGGTGTTTGCGTAGCGGATGTTTGGGGGAATTGGTCCGGGAGATCAGTCTTCCCGAGATAGCCTACGAACCGCGGCTTCAGACGGGACAAGCCCGTCTGGGAGCGATGGTTTAGCGTTGTCGCGATCTAGCCTGCGAATCGTTCGCTCCGGTCGGGCAAGCCGATCGGGGGCAAAACCAACTCGAGGCGGAACAACGAAAAAACGGTGCGAGAAAAAACGGTGCTGGAGAAAAAACGGTGCCATCCATCTGTCGTTTGACACAGTTTGTCAATTCTGCAACACTCGGTCAAGCGATTTGAGTTACTTCAGGTAGAGGGTTTGGTCGGTGGTTTTAAGAGCAGCAATTTGAGGAGACAGCGGCGATGGCTCGGAGGAATCGGCGGGATGTGTTGAGCGATGGGGAGATTCAGATTGTCCACTGCGTGAATCGATGCGTGCGGCGGGCGTTTCTTTGTGGGAAGGACAGTGTCTCGGGGAAAAACTATGACCATCGCCGTGAGTTGATTCGGCATCGGCTGGAGTTTCTGGCGGGGATCATGGGCATTGAGGTGCTGGGCTATGCGGTGCTGAGCAACCATTTTCACTGCATCCTGAGATCTCGGCATGACATTGTGCAGACATGGTCTGACGAACAGATCGCCTTCAAATGGTGGATGCTCTGCCCGGTTCGCAAGAACAAAGACGGCAGCCCGGCCGAACCGACGGAACTGGAACTCAAGGAGATTCGGAAGGACAAAAAGGGCCTGAAAGAGAAGCGTCAACGGCTCTCGAGCATCTCGTGGTTCATGCGGTTCCTGTCCGAGAAAGTGGCGAAGGAAGCCAATAAACAGGACGAGTGTTCGGGCCGCTTTTGGGAAGGTCGTTTCAAGGCTCAGGTGCTGCTGGATGACGCGGCGATTCTGGCGTGCATGCAGTACGTGGACCTGAATCCCATTCGAGCGGGCCTCGCGAAGACTCTGGAGACCAGCCAGTTCACGAGCGTGTTCGATCGCATTGCCGATCTGAAAGCGGCGAGCAGCGAGGCGCGAGAGAAGAGTGACGAGGAGACTCCCAATCGTTTGTCTGCGCCTGAGCCGAAGTTCGCCGACGGAAACGATGTGCCTGCCTCCGATCGGAACAAGTTTGATGCGGCCGTGGAGCATGGCGCATCGGCCGGCTGGCTGGCTCCTGTGGGTCTGGAGCCGAAGCGTCAGGCTGTGCGAGCGAAGAAGACGGAACGGCGAGCATCGAACAAAGGGTTTCTCACGCTGAGTCTGTCGGAGTATCTGCAGTTGCTGGACTGGACCGCGCGACAGATTCGAACGGACAAGCGAGGTTCCACTCCGGCGGAACTGGAACCTCTGTTTGAGCGACTGGAGATCTCGGCGGAGCTGTGGGTGGACTGCGTGAAGAATTTCCGCAAGTGGTTCCGCTCCAGCGTGGGCCGTCCGAACTCGATGACGGCGCATGCAACTTCGAAAGGGCATGATCGAGCGATCAGTATCAGTTCGTCGAGGCGGGTGTTTGCGTAAGTGGATGTGTTTGGAGGAATCGGTTGGGTTGTGTGTGGGTGGGCCAAAGGTGCAAAAATGGATGTCCCCGTGTTCTTGCGGCCTCGCGTTCTTGCGATGCCGAGGTGCGGAGGTCACGCAGGGAACCAGAGCGGCGATTCAATGGGGTTTGCTGTCGCCGCTTCGCGGCTCATTGGCTTTCGATTACGCCGTCCTCGGGCTCACGCCCGAGGCTATTTGCTGGCGCTGCTTCGCAGCTCAACACATTGTTCAATGAGCTTGGTTCTTCGTTCCTGTTTCTTGCTAATGGCGGATAGGAGGCCATGTTGAAAGGGCATGAGGAGTCATCAGAGTTAGTTCATCGAGGCGAGTGTTTGGACAAACTTGGGTCCAGGGAACCAGGCTTTTGAGCTAGCCCTCGAACCGTGGCTTCAGACGGGGCAAGCCCGTCTGGGAGCGATGGTTTCGCGTTGTCGCGATCTAGCCTACGAATCGTTCGCTCCGGTCGGGCAAGCCGATCGGGGGCGAAACCAACGGCGAAACCAACGGGGGAAACAACTCGGGAAACAACGGGGCCATCCAACTAAACGGAACAGCGGGGCCATCCAACTGTACGGAATCACCGGGCCGGGAAATCCTCGCCATTTAGCCTGAGGCGCTGGCCGATGGACTTCGTCGTCTACTGCCGCAGGCACCAGACTATTCACTGTGCTGGAATGGCCTTCCCGAGTTCTACTTGCGTTCTGCTGTGAGAAGGCTCGGCTAGCGCCTCGGGCTCATTGTGGGGGGTGTTTAGTCTTTTCCTTTTCGCTCACGAGCACCTTCGTGGCCGCGTGGGTGGGATTCTCGTGCTGGTCGCTCGGCACGCGATTCGGCGCGAGACGGAGCAGTGCGTTCTGGCTGGGGCTGGGGTTGATTCCGTGGCTCAGGGATTCTCATGCGAGGCGTCTCCTGCTTTTGTATCGGTGGTGCGGATTCCAGTCGCCGTGGTTCTCGCTCCGGGCGATTCTCTCGCACTGCGTCCCGAGTTTCACGGCTTCGCTCCTGACGTCGCAGAGCTTCGCCCATGTTGATCGCAGGAGTTGACGGATCGTTCGCTCGCTTCGCATCGGGCTTTGTTGCGGCCGGTCTTTCTGACTGACCAGGTATTTGAATCCCGTTCAGTCTTCGATCTACTTCGTTCTTCAAATCAGTCGTGCCGGGTAACTGAATCTGGTTTCTGCGCGTTTCTCGACCGCTGCTTCGAGCATCAGAAGCACCAGGAAGAGTGACCCCAGGATTTCCAGGACGCCTTCGTTCTCCACGATCTGATGCTGGATTGTTGTCTGTATTGCCGACGTTTTGTGGAATCTGCAACGGCGATCCGCCTTCAGGCTTTGTTTTGCTGTCGTTCAATTCCCGACCACGGCGCAGCATTCGTTCGCTGGATCTCGCGCCGACATCTTTCAAATTGCCGGGCAGTTCACCGCCGGCAACCGGGGTTTGTGGTTGAGTCTGCCCGGTTGGTGAATTTGCATTCCCATTCGCCGGATCGGCGTGCTTGTCGCCGCGGTGATGGCGATTCACAGGAGGCAGTCTCAATGTATCGCTGGCAATGCCTGCCCCGCTGTTACTCACTTTGGGATCGCCACTGCCTTTCACATCGCCACTTCCCTGGAGATCGCCAGCAAGAACTCGAGCATCACGATCCCTCTTTCGCAATTCACGGCCATCCTGTGTTGGGGCAGGGCCATTATTCCCAATCTCTGCTCCTCGGCCCCGCTCACGGCGATCGCCCTGGTCTGCAAGATTCGGAGGCAGTTGAACGTTCGACGGAAGATCCTTTGATTCACGACGGCCGTCCGAAGGATCACCGGGGTTTAGCTGAGGGAGTTCCAGCCGGCGATGTTCATGGTCACGATTCAGCCGAGCAACACTTTCAACCGATCGACGGCTGTCCGTGAGTTTTCGGAGCTGTTCTCCTTCATCACGAAAGCGGCTGCGAACGTTGTCGTCCATCTTCACAAACTGAAAGTCTCCCGGGTCTTTCATCTGCTGCTGAAGTGTGCGAGCAAGCAACTGAGGTCGATCGTCATCGAATCGCAGCCGGTCACCTCGGAACTGTTCACGAAATCCAGGCTGATGTTCCCACTGCTCAAAGATCTGCCCAGCACGAGAATGTTCAATGGCTCGCACGGGGCGTCGATCTGCGTGTGCCTGGAGCATCGTGAAATGAACGTTCAGCTGATCATAGAAGTTCACGTTGGCCACAACGCTTCGCTGGTTGTAGTGAGAATACAGCGGGTCGAAATGGCGACGCTGGCGAGCATATTGATGCCATGGAATCAGTCCGCGGCTGGCATAGCGATCACCATAGCAGTCGCCAAAGTAGTAATGTCGGTAGTTCGGACGGACCCAGAAGTTCCATTGAATCAGATTCGTGGCGATCACGACCTGAGGCGTAAACCGATAACCGCGATTCCAGTATGTCGTTCGACGAAAACGATTCGGAGCAAACAGAACTCCTCGTCGCGCCATCGGGTAGTCCCAGTAGCCTGAGCAGTAGATGTAGCCTCGCGGTGTCCACAGGTAGCGTGCAGGAACCCAGATCCAGTTGGCGTATCCGGAACTCCAGTAACCCGGCCTCCATGCGTAGCGGCTTTCATGCCACGACCAGCATCCCGGAACCCAGATGTGATCCACGGTCGGCGCTGTTCCAACAGGCCCAAGCTCCAGTGACTGCGGAGGAGCCGTCTCAAGGTACTGTACTTCTGCCGTGGAATCGGAGACCCATGTCCCTGAAACCCACTGGAATCCACCTTCAACAGAATTCCAGTATCCTGGCAACCAGCGGAAGCCCTGAGGAACCTCACGCCAGATCCCACTGATCCAGAAAAAGTCCTGAGTCTCATCGTCCCAGGCCCAATAGCCGGAGATCCATTCCACCTGGCGTCCGTCAGGTCGCACATCGGGCGGCAATTCTTCAATAGGCTCCGGTGGCTGCCGGGGAACAATAATGCCGGGCACAGGATCCTGATTGAACTGCTCGGCAAAGGCTTCATGAACCGGTCCGCTCAGCAACACTTCATCGTCGCCATCGGTCTGTGGTGTTGCGACGCTGGCATCTGGCGACACCGGCGGAAGCGGCGAAACTTGAGACGCTGCCGGAGCAACTGGTACTGGATCCTGAGGAAGAACCTGGCTGCTGCCCACGTTCTCGATCGGCGTCGGAATGACCAGCGGCACAGATTCAGGAATCGTCAGCGGCGCAGTGACGGAGGTTCCCGAAACAGGATCCTGAGCGACTGCAAACCCGGATAACAGAAGCCACGCTACGATCAGAGCTTGATTGAGTTTGCGCTGGAAGAATCTGCTGAAAGCCATCATTGCTCTGTTCCTTTCCCGGTGTCATTCCGGGACATCCACTCGGGGAGAGTTCGTCGCATTACGCCGCACGTTTTCGCAGACGCCATGCCAATCACTCACCTCGTTTTGCAAACCACGTGCCACGATCCCGCAGGATCTGGTTCCTCTCGCTAGTCCGCATTTACTGCGGTAAAACACCCGTCTTTTTGACTGTTGCGGGTGGCAGTATCACGCATTCATCTCAACCTGCCCACACCAAACACTCCGCATCCGAACTTCGAGATGCCGTCGAATGGACGACACGTTGTTCCATCTTCGCGACACGGGGGGATACGGGTTCTTGGTTGCTGGTTGCTGGTTCTTGGTTTGTGGTGATTTCGTCGGGCTTTGAATTTCGGGACGTTCACCTGGCGAATGGGGCTGCGAAAGAGGGATCTTTAGCAAGATCCACTACTGACAGACTGAGTCGTTGTTTGCTCCGCCGAACAAAACGTCACCGTGCGGGCTGGAGCTTTTGTTGTAGGCTGCTGGCGAATGCTGAGACATCTCGTCCCAGCTGAGCGGCTTCGTCCATTGAAAGAGGCTGTTCACCGAATCGAACTTTGTTGAAGGCGGACGCAATTCGTTCAGGAAGGTCTGTGAGTCCAGCGACGGTCAGGAAGGCAGAGAATTGTTGTGTCGACATTTCCGCGTTCTCGAGAGCAGTGTTCGTCGATGGAAGTTTCAATCCATGCTGCTCACAGGTCTGACAGAACATTTCGTAGAAACGAATGACTGATCGAGTCGTTCGTTGTCCTTCCGAAAATCTCTGTCGAAGCTCCGTCAGCCATTTGATGATCCTGGATGCAAGGCCGAGGTAATGAAACAGCAGTATCAGTCCCAGCAGGAGGAACGTGACAAGGCCTCCCTGCCAGCTGATCCACTGATCAGGCGATTGCAGTAACGAAGCGAACGTACTCTTGAACCAGGGCAAAACGCCCTGCTCACGAATCGACTTCCAGAGATCCTGCGACGTCGTCAGCACAGGAGCAAAGAATTCCTTCTGTCGCTCAGCCGACATGTTGTTGATGCCATCCGTCCACAGGTCATTGATCGCCGCCTGGAAACTCGACAGCAGCGATCTGGAAGCGGTATTCATGATGGCCGCTTCACGATCACTTCCCGGCGTCGGGTCAAGCGTCACCCAGCGTTCATCCACCCAGGCTTCGACCCAGGAGTGAGCATGGTGCTGACGAACTTCATTCTTTCCATTCAGCGAGTTGAATTCACTGCCGTAGTAGCCATTCACCAGGCGTGCCGGAACGCCGGACGCCTGCAGCAGCAGCACACATGCAGAAGCGAAGTATTCACAATGACCGGTTTTCGTCTCAAACAGGAAGTCTTCAACAGGATCGAGATCGGCGTTCGCACGAGTCAGTGTCAGCGAATACTGGAACCCGTTTTCCGGCCGAAGGAATTCCATGATGCGACGAACTTTTTCTTTTGCCTCAACCGGCTGTGTTCCGTCGCTGGTCAATTGCCTGGCTTTCGCAGTCAGACGCGGCAGCTTGACGTCCAACTCATCCGTGAGATAGTTTCGAGTCGCTTTCGCGCGAAGTGAAATGACCATCGGATCGCGAATCCACTTCGGCACATCCGTCCGAACCATCCAGTACTCGAAAGTACTCTCAGGGTACTTCTGCAGACTGGGACACTGAACTTTATACGTTCGGGCAGTTTCGGTCCCGGAAGGTTCTCGGCCGACATCCCGAAACACCAGCGTTCCGCTCAGAGTCCTCTGTTCAATTCGAAATCCTCGAGTCCCTGAAACCGCAGAGACCGGGTAGGGCGCGAAGGCGTAGTTCCCGATCGGCGGCTCCAGCGTGATCGTCACTTCATAGTCTGAGTTCAGTTTTGTGTATCGTCCGAACGTCTGAGTGTCAGCACCCTGAAGGCCAAGACTTTCCTGAAGTCCGCGTGACCATCGACCGTCCGCGTATTGGGCCAGCACATTGCCTCGAAATCGCACCTCATCAGTATTGAGTGCTTCTGCCAGCTGATCTGCGGTCACGGGTTTTCGACTGCGCACGTTGATCACATCAAAGGAGAACGCGCGAGCGTTGCTGGCCATCAGGTGTCCAATGTCACCCAGTCGAACTGATTCATTGAATCCCGTTCGTCGGCCATAACCGCCGGCTTCCTCATTAAGCCCCTGAGCAAACAATCCGCCGCCATTGACCCAGACGCGGGGAAACGCGGCAAAGACCACAATGGCAAGCACGAGAGACACGCAGTAGGACGCTGCTACCATCCCGCGGAATCGCCAGCCAATCCAGACTTCCGATGGATCGCGCTGAAGTCCGTTTCGTATCGTGATTTCGGAATCAGACGCAGCCTTCTGGCGTGTCTTCCGTCCGCCAAAATCGATTCCGAAAAAGCCACTGAAGAACTCACGAGTGAAAGAGAACTTCTTCCGACCGACCTTCTGTGGGGCGGCATTTCGAAGCCGAGCGTGTTCATCTTCGACACGAAAGAGTGAAAACACCGACAGAGTCCACAGCAGCAGCAGCGTCATGCCAAAGACTGCCGCCCCAAAACCCACACCAGTGGAGAGAACTCCTGAAATGGTCACTTGAAGAACGCTCAGCGCAATGAGCCACCAGAACTGCCGATGTCCTTTTCGCATGAAAAGAACAATCCATGTGAGGTAGACCAGCAGATGAGTTCCGGCCAGGACTTTGTTGTAGTTCGTCCCGCTGAACTGGATGGTGGTAATGACGAGAGCTGCGAGACCGCAGAGGTTCGCGAGGATCGTCGGCAGATTCGCCCATCGTCGAAAGTCGACAATGTAGATTCCGGCCAGGGCAAACAAAGGAGTCAGCGCGGATGGAAACGCTCGGCCTTCACTGAATGCCAGCAGGGCCGCCGCTGCGGAAATGACAATCGTGACGCTGCGATAGAACGTAACTCGAAGCTGACGATCCCTCGATTCGGCATTCACAGACACATTCGCACTCCGAGTCGAACTGCACTGGATGCTGGCTTCCTTTACCAAAGCCTAACGCCCAGTGCAGCCGGTCACTTGCTTACTGATTCACAAGCTCCGCATTGCCCTGCGGCTGGCCGGAACCAGCAACGACCTCCAGAATCAACGGGGCTTTTCGGAGTCCCTGATTGACTGTTACGGTGACGGTATGAATTCCTCCGGACAAGCTGGAACTAAATTCCGCCTGCGGAGGCATGGGGACACCATCGATGCGGACTTCAAGACCATCCGCTGAATTCACTCGGAACCCAATCTGCCCGGGCGTTGTCACGTTCAACTGACAACGCGCGAAGCTAACATCCTGCTCGCGGACACGCATCTGAGGCATTGCAGCCAGTGGCAGTGCTCCGGAGACTTCGCTGTACCGAGGGACAAAGGTAAACGCCGGATCGTCCGTTGCAACCTTGCTGAAACTGGTTCTGTTCAGCTGGTGAATTCCTTCAGGTGTCGCCTGCATCACCAGCCACGACCGAACAAGTCGCTGCTTCGAAAGAGTATACTCCGGGGTTCGACCAAGCTCGGAAAGGAACCGAACGAGCGAAGCAATTTCATCGTCGGTCAAAGCATCGACAAGTCCTTCCGGCATCAGTGAAACTCCCTGAGCCTGCTCTTCGATCTGAGCCACCGGAATCTCGACGACCTTGTTCTCGGCGGTTCGAAGAGTCACCGACTTGTCAGACTTCTGAATCTGAACTCCGGCCACAACCTGGCCTTCCACCGTAGCGATGACTGTCGTGTGATAGTTTTCTTTCACCTTGGCATTTGGGTTCAGCAAGGACTCCAGCAGGTAGTCCGGCTGAGCACTTGCACCAAGACTGATCATGTCCGGTCCAACCAAGCCACCCGCGCCACCGATCGCGTGGCACTTCAGGCAGCCAAGCTGTTCGTTTCGATAGATCCTTTCGCCAGCTGCCGCTGTGGCCGTTGTACTAACCTTCTTCAGGATCGCGGCTCGCTGCTCGGGACTCAATTCCTTTCGACTTGTGACGTTGCCTGCGGTCTTCAACGCCGCTTCCAGTTCTGCGTCAGCTCGGCCAGACTCCCGAAGTACTCTTAGGACGTCCAGAGCGACCGGAGTTCGCAGCTTCTTCTCCGCGAGTTCTTTCGCCAACAGCTTTCCGCCGTTTCGTTCGGAAAGCAAAGTTCGAACCGGCGATGACACATCAGCACCTTCCGGCAGTTGTGCAAGTACTACGGCAAGGATCGGAGCTGCCTGTGCCGGGCGAATCGCCGACAATCGCTCCAGAGCCAGCGTTCGATTTTCAACCGGGGCTTCTGATGCGGCGAACGCGTTCATGGCCGCCACAAGAGATTCTTCCTGCCCGACAGCGATCCCGACGAAGCTGGCCGCAAGGTCGGCTCGATCTGGATTCGCCGTCTTCACGACATTCAGCAATGCGTCATAGTGAGCTGTCAGCTTCCACTGGCCGATTGCCTGAAGTGCCGAATGACGAAGCACTGGGTTGTCGGACGAAATCAGAGTCCCGATCTTCTGGACCTCTCCACCAGGAACGAGCTTTCGCCCGGCCGTATAAGCCAGGAGAGTTTGCAGAGTCGCCCCATCGCTCGCCTGAATGGCTTCGGCAAGCAAGCGTCCCAGCTGATTCGCATCCGCGCTTCCGCAAATGAGCTGCACCAGGCGAGCGCGCTTTTCCGGAGTAATCTGACCGGAATAAAGATCCTTCATCAGCAATTCCACCGGAGCCCCCGACCCCAGTGCGGCGAAGGCGAAGGCGACAGAATCTGCATCGCTGCCAAAATTCATCTCGCCCTTTTCAAAGGCCGGGCGCCATTTTGAGGCCAGTTCCTTCGTTGTCAGCCACATGGCGTAGTCAAGGTTCACGTCCATCGGCTGCTTCAACGGAAGCAGAGCGGTTTCGATCACATTCGGCGCATCAAACTTTGAAACAATCTCAGCAGTCTCAGGAGACTTCTGATCAGGAAATGCGGTGCCCAGTGCCACCTGACGTTCGGAATCATCCAGTGGAGAATAGGACAGAGCACGCACGGCCTCGAGGCGAACTCGCGGATGAGCATCCGTGGCAGCCGCTTTCAGCCATTCGAACGATTCTGGAATGAAGTATTTCCAGTGACTCAAGACTCGCACGGCGGCCGCACGAATACGGCCGTCTTCACTGCCAAGCAGAGTCTTCAACAACTGCGGCTGAACTGATCCGGCTGTCTGATAGCACCAGATCGCTTCCAGAAGAACGTGATCTTTTTCTTCTGCAGAGAGCTTTACGCCCTTGAGCCATGCAGTCAGTTCATTAGCGATACCAGGTCCTCGTTGTCGAAGAATCTGTTTTGCTGACTGACGTTCGACGCCATCATTTGATCGCAGTGCTTCAAACAGTTCGGCGTTGCTGCGGTCGCTCACCTTTTTGAATTCTCGCTTCGGAGCCCCCTTCCAGGTGACTCGCCAAATGCGTCCATGAGTATGGTCGCGGCGTTCATCACGGAAGTCGACTTCACCGTGCTGAATGATCGGGTTGTACCAGTCGGCAATATAGATCGCACCGTCCGGACCAATCTTCACGTCGATCGGACGGAACGCAACGTGGTCGGACCAGATCACTTCCTGCTGCTCGCGCGAGACATAACCTGAGGCTTCTTCGTTCAGCACAAACCGAACAACGCGATGACCTCGGAAGTCATTCGTAATCGCATTGCCCTGCCAGTCCGGTGGCAGCATCGGAGTTTCGACCAGCTCCAGCCCGCAGTGCTTGGGACTTCCCGGATTCAAACCGCGAACAAGTCGTTCCGCATCGGCCGCTGTGAAATAGTATGCCCCCGGAATCACGTAGTTGATGCCTTCACCACCCGCACCGTCCGTGGCGAACGACTGACCAAATCGGTCGTAGTGATGTCCCCAGGTATTCACCAGGCCTCTCAGGAACACACCCAGTTCCAGTGTCTCTGGGCGAAACTGCCAGATGCCGCCAGCGTTCAAACGACGAACGCCCCACGGAGTTTCCACGTGGCTGTGAATGTAAATCGACTGGTTGAAATACAAGTATCCGTCGTAACCCCAACGCAAAGTATGAAGGATGTGGTGAGTATCTTCGGTGCCGAATCCTGACAGCACGACTCGACGCGAATCCGCCTTCAAGTCGCCGTCGGTATCAGCAAAGTGCAGAAGCTCCGTGCTGTTCGCAACCCATGCACCGCCGTCTCCAGGTGCAACGCCCGTTGGGATCAAAAGGCCTTCGGCGAACACGTGAGTCTTGTCGGCAACACCGTCATGGTCCTTGTCTTCCACCACGACGACTCGATCGGTCGCTGGCGCGCCGGGGACAATCTGTGGATACACCTCGGAGCTTGCGATCCAGAGCCGACCGTCTTCGTCGAAGTTCATCTGGATCGGTTTTGCAATCGCCGGATCCGCGGCAAACAAATTGACTTCGAAGCCTTCTGGCACTCGAAATGTTGCCTTCTCCAGCTCCGGATCCGGAGCTGGGATATCTTTCAGTGCGGGCGGTTGAGCCACTGACTGGGAGGTAAGACAAGCAAAGCCGATGAAGACAGCGATCAGAACGTGTTTGCGGGAGGTCATAAGTCAGCAGTCGAGGTGGGAGGGATTTGTCAGAGAGAAGCTCTAACCAACTACTCACGTTGCTCGCCCGCGGTCAACGAGCGAACAACGTGTGAGGGGAATGTCAGGAGCCCATCATTTTCACACTCCGTCATCGAAAGAATGACGAGGAGAAAATGGCTGAACGGCTCCCGAAATTAGCAGCACTTCGGCAATTCGAAAAAACTATGGCAGCGCGACGGTCTTCAGATTCTGAGGACCACCTTCTGCCTGCACCAGAACCAGGGCTGAGGTCTCATTCAGCTTGTCCATCTGGACGGTTCCTGCAAGGGCTTCAACCGTTTCGTACTTCTGGCCAGCGGTGCCTCCGCCGCCAACAGGCTCCGTCAGGCCTTTATTTTCCTTCAGGCCCGCGGTTGTGATCTTCATCACGCCACGAGCACTGTTGCTCAGAAGAAGATAGTCAGCGCCATCCTTCTTATATGAGATCATGTCGAGCGGCGCGTTGCGGTTGCCGAGTTCTGCAACAGTCGTTGCCTTCACCTTGCCGGCAGCGCCTTCAAGCTGCTTGACCGGGATCTTGACCAGAGGCGTGCAAACATACGCCCCAAGAATTGCCGGTTCGCCGTCGATCATCATCGGCACGAAGGTCCGCATTGCGGCGTAGTCTTCGCTCTTGCCGTGAGCAGCGTGGTAGATTTCAACGCTCATTCCCTTGTCGGCTTCAGCAAACGGGAAGTTGAGTTCTCGCACCGTTGACGGTGCCGCTGCGTTGCTCAGACCTGCAACCAGTACCTTGTTTTCAAAGAAAGCAATGTCGGTGATCGATTGTGTTCGGCGATTCTGTGCACGACGTCCTTCGCCAACAACCTTGTCTTCGGGTGCATCGGCCAGAGCCGCTTTCGCAAACTTGACGTTTGAGAGACCCAGGGCAGAAATCTTGCCGTCGCCGTCAATCTGAGCAATCGCCGGCTTGTCGTCCGCGGTCACCGCAACAAACGCTGTTCCGGTGCGAGGATTCACGGCGAGGTCGTTGATGACAACATTCTTCGCATGAAGTTCTGTGGCAATCGCTGAAGGCAGGTTTTCGATGTTGACGCTGGCCTTCGATGGATCACCCTTCGTATTGCCGGTCGCGACTGCGAACACAGCAGCTCCCTGAGCATCACCGATGAACAGAATGTCTTCCGGACCGAAGGCCAGCGTCGTCGCTGACTTCATATCGGGAGTTCCGGGATTCAAGCCCCAAACATCGGCCGCACGTGATTCAACGGTCAGTCCGGCAGCCGCTGTGAGCACAACGAGAGCCTTCAATGTCCAACGTTTCAAGTTCATACAAAAATCCTTCACAGTCTGAAACACGAAACCGCATGCAGGAAAAAAAGCGAAGATTGCAGGCTTGATCCGACAACGGGTGCTCTGAATCTGAGTTCAGCCGTTCCATCAGAACGGGGACGTTGCCAGAGATCTCGAATGCCGCGACAACGCGACGGCATTTCAACACGGAATCAAAACGGATTCCCACGCCGAAATCAAACGAATGCCCCCGGAGCCCTCCCGCGAAGCCCTGCTGAATGCGAAAGGTCCGCGCCTGCCACAGCATTTCCAAAGCCCGCACTCTGAGCAGCGTCTTGACGAATGCCTTCGCCCCCTAACTTTACAATACCGGAAGTGAACTCGGCCGAATCCGCCGAACAACCTGGGGAGTCGCGGAATCGGAGTGACACCGCTGAGACAAATGGGTAACTCACCTTCCCGCACAGCAGGTATGACACGAATTTGCGGGGAAGTCCCCATGAGGGAACGTTCATCAGATGGTTCGATGATCAGGAGTGGACCAACAAACTCTTGATTGGATGGGCGAGTGTCATTTCAGGATCGCAATCTTCCAGTGGTTGCCGGTGTTGCAACTGCGTATGTATTGTCTGCGCAGCTTGGGCTGCAGCTGGCGGCATATTCCAATAACGTCACCCTGATCTGGCCGCCCTCCGGGATCGCTCTCGCGGCATTGCTTCTGGGCGGACTAAGGCTGGTACCGGCGATCGCCATCGGAGCGTTCACCGCGACAGCGCTCACCGGCGCGCCAATCCTGTTTGCGATCTCAACAGGAATTGGGAACACGCTCGAAGCTTGTCTTGGCTACTTCCTTCTTCGCAACATCATCGGCGACTCTCCACGACTCAGCAGCCTGAAACAAGTCCTTCATTTTGCAGTGCGGGGCGTGTTGTGTTGCCCAATCCCCAGTTGCCTGCTCGGAGCCTCGAGCCTGCTGATGAACTCGATGATCCCCGGCAGTGAATTTGTACGAGCCATGTTTGTCTGGTGGTTCGGCGATGCGATGGGAATCCTGATTATTGCTCCGTTGCTGCTGACGATTCCGTACAACAATCTCCGCCGGCCTTCCCCGGAACGAATGCTGGAGTTCTCGGGGCTCCTCGCATCGGTGGTGTTCCTCGGAATCCTGACGTACGGCAAGGGAGTCTCCGAGAACGTGGAAGGACCACTCTCCTATGCTGTCTTTCCGCTGATTGCATGGGCAGCCCTTCGCTTTGGACAGCCGGGAGTGGCGACGGTCCTGTTCTTTGCCGCCATCTTCGCGGCCCTCGGCACTCACTTCGGCCACGGGCCATTCAGTAACGTGAGTCAGCAGAGCAGTCTCGCAAATCTTCACTTCTACTTAGCCGTCCTGGGAATGACCGGGCTGATTCTGGCTGCGATCTTCAGCGAACTCAAGGGGACACAGGCGGAACTCACAGTCATTGCGAACCGCCTGCAACTTGCTGTGCGATCAGCCAACATCGGACTTTGGGACTGGGATCTCTACACGAACGCTGTCACCTATTCTGCCGAATGGAAAGCACAGCTTGGTCATGAACCCAATGAGATCAAGGACCACTTCGAAGAGTGGCGAAGTCGCTGTCATCCCGATGATCTTCAGCCGACACTTCGAGTAGTCGAAGACTATCTGAACAAGAGAATCCCGGCATATCGTGTCGAGTTTCGAATGCGTCATAAGGACGGCTCGTGGAAGTGGATTCTGGCCTATGGACAGCTCGTTACCGACGCTTCAAACAAGCCATGCCGTCTGATTGGCTGTCATCTGGACGTCACTGATCAAAAGAGTAACGAACAGTCGATGCGGCAGAGTGAAGCCCGATTTCGCGGCTACTTTGAGCTGGGTTTGATCGGCATGGCGATCACATCTCCACGCAAGGGCTGGATCGAATTCAATGACAAGCTCTGCCAGATACTCGGGTATCCAAGAGAGAAACTTCGATCGCTGACCTGGGCGGAGTTAACACATCCGGACGATCTTTATGCCGACGTCGCTCAGTTTGATCGCGTCGTCCGCGGCGAGATCGAATCGTACTCCATGGAGAAGCGGTTCATTCGCGGCGACGGAGAAGTCATCCACGCTGACATCGCTGCTCATGCGGTCCGTCGTCCCGATGGCTCAATCGACCACTTCGTCGCCTTGATCCATGACCTTAGCGAGCGACGACGTCTGGAAGAACAGCTGCGACAGTCACAGAAGATGGAAGCCATCGGACAGCTGGCCGGCGGAGCGGCTCATGACTTCAACAACTATCTGACTGTGATCTCCGGCTACTGCGAGCTGCTGCGCCTGACGATGCCGGAAAATGATCCCTCTCGCGCGACTCTAGACACCATGCTCACGGCCAGCGAGCGCGCCGCCGAACTGACTCGACAGCTTTTGGCGTTCAGTCGCCAGAGTGTCCTGAAGCCGGTCGTCCTGAACTTGAACTCCGTGATCCAAAAATCTGAGCCACTGCTTCAGGGACTGGTCAGGGAGAATATTCAGCTCGTCTTCATGCTAAGCCCGGATGTTGGCAATGTCGTCGCAGATCCAGGCCAGTTGACTCAGGTGCTGGTGAATCTGGCCACCAATGCTCGCGACGCGATGCCGGAAGGCGGCCTGATCGTTATTCAGACCAGCAATGATCATTCTCAGGATGCCCAACGTCAGGCTGTTCTGCGCGTCAGTGATACGGGACACGGTATGTCTGATGAAACAATGAGCCGGATCTTTGAGCCGTTCTATACGACGAAGGTGATCGGAAAAGGTACCGGGCTTGGCCTGGCGGTTGTGTACGGAATTATCACTCAGAACCATGGGACGATCAGCGTGCAGAGCCAGCAAAACCAGGGGACGACATTTGAAATTCGCTTCCCCGCAGTCGCAGCCGTTGCGGTTGAGAATTCACCAGGTCCATTGGTTCCGCTGGTGAAACGCGAGGCCGCAACGATTCTGCTGGTTGAAGATGAACCTGCCGTCCGTGAACTTAGCAAACAAATCCTTGAACGACATGGTTACCATGTCCTTTCAGCAGACAGCGGCCACGCAGCACTCGCGCTGGCCGAACAGACTACGGACATCAGTCTGCTTGTGACCGACATGATGATGCCGGAAATGAATGGCTGGCAACTGGCTCAAACACTCCTCGAACAGCGCAAAGAACTGAAGGTCCTTTTCGTCAGCGGCTACAGTCGGGATACAAGCATGCCAAACCGGCTGGATCCCCGACGCATGGGATGGCTCCAAAAGCCCTTCTCCCCGGCAAGACTTGCGGATCGAGTCCACTCAATGCTGACCTCCGGATCGAATGATGCCGCGGCGGACAATCCGCCGTCCAGTTCGCCACCGATCCCAACTCCACATTTCAGCGCCATCGGTCAGAATCGCACACCGGGTGCATACCGCGTTGGAAATACAACACGGTAGAACGGCTGTCCTCAGCCGTTTCTGTAGGTGCTGCTTGCCGAGCAGCACTTCGCGGCCTCGCCGCGACCAGCGACCTGACGACGCTCCCACATCTCGCGGCAGAACGTGGAAAATCTACCGGGTAGCACAGGCAAAGCCTGTGACGCGGAGCGGCCGGAAGCCAAAGTGAAAGCGCAATGTTCCCAGCGCATGCTGCGCTGGAAACACAACATTGTAGAACGGCTGTCCTCAGCCGTTTCTCGTTCTGAATTCGTTAAACGCGAAGCGATTGAGGACAATCGCTCTACAATGTGACAACGCGCAGCGGCCGGAAGCCAAAGTGAATGCGTGATGGATCCAGTGCATTGTAGAACGGCTGTCCTCAGCCGTTTCTCGTTCTGAATTCGTTAAACGCGAAGCGATTGAGGACAATCGCTCTACCATGCGCCGGCCAACATTCCCGCCTGCTTTCCCTGGCGACTTGAACTCAGTACCCTCCACTCCACCGCAAGTGCCTGAGTAATCGCCTCCTGGGAGGATTTTCATGTCGGGGCCGAATAGTAAGCCCGTGATTCCGTTTTCCATCGGTGCTGGAACAGTGATCCAGTTGCTTGCGGGGGTCGCGTGTTTTTTGGCGGCCTTTGCCCTGCCCGAACAGATTCCGGAAATCGAAGGACTGGGTCAAAAGGTCCTGATGGGCCTGGGCGGCATCTGCTTCTTTACCGCGTTCATCTCCGTCGTATTCCGGCGTTTCTTCGCTCGAGTTGCTCAGAAGATCGGCATTCGATCCCGCGTCATGGTGCCTCGCGAAGGTCTGGTCTACCTCGGGATGATGCTGATCATCGCCATTGCCGCGCTGACTGGTGGAAATCCTGACACAGGGAACATGCTGCTGTTGATTTTCGGAATGATGGCCGGGCCATTCGTTCTGAATGGATGGGTGGTCGTTGCGATGCTGGCCCGAGTGACCGTCGAACGATCAGTGCCTGCTGCGGCTTCGGCGGGATCATTCTTCAGTGTCGAGATCACACTTCGAAACGACAAACGATTCCTGTCGTCACGCCTTGTCGAGGTGCGAGATCAGATCCACGGCCATACGGGAACTCAGGAAGCGATCGTGACATTTGTCCGAGTCGGCGCGAAGGATGCTCGCACTTCGGAGTACCAGGTCAGAATGACTCGGCGAGGTCGCTACACATTTGGGCCAATCCGAATCAGCTCGCAGTTTCCTCTGGGGATCGGCGAAAGAGGACACACACTGCAAGTTGAGAATGAGATCATCATCCATCCCGCCATTGGCCGACTTCTGCCCGGGTGGAGCCGTCGTGAAAGAGAACTGGCCGAAGCGGTTCAGGAAACAAACGCGCGGCTTGGGATCTTCGATGATGAATTCCACGGCATCCGTGAATATCGATCCGGCGACAACCCGCGAGCCATCCACTGGCGAAGCTCCGCTCGACACGGTCAGCTGATGGTGAAGGAACACCAGCAGCATCGACAGTCAGATTTGACGGTGCTGTTGGACTTGTTCAAAACAACGGAGTTCACTGAAGCCCTGCAGGAAACCGCAATCAGTCTCGCTGCCACTCTGTGTGTCCAGCAAACTCGACATACGGCAAGCGGCATGTACCGTCTGGGGATTGCCGGCCGCAAAATGGAGTGCCTTGAAGTTTCTGGCAGCACTCGATTTCGTGAAGAGGCCCTGAAGGCTCTCGCGGTGTGTGAGGCGGCTCCAAGGGCCGAACTCTCTTCACTTTTGTTGACCATCTGCCAGGGCCCGATCGCTGCGAACCAGCGATTCGTCCTGATCACTCCGCGCCCTGAAGCGGCTCGCCTGCTCTCCGAAGCAATCGCCCGCGACAACCTGAAGAATGAAATTCAGCTGACAAGCCGTCTGCTGATCGTGTCAGCGACGGAACAGTCACTCAAAGAAGTCTTCGCGGGCGTGACCGATGACGAGATCAAACGCGAGGGGAATTAGCTCGCGAGCAGATCAATGATTCATCGATAGCACTTGCCATCCAGACAAATGAAACGCGTCTCGAAAGCCCAGGCATGACTCAGGATCTTCACATCTATCGTCCCGCAAGTTCGGTTGAACTCTCAGAGATCTCTTATCGTCCTGCGAAGTTATCGGATGCCGAAGTGCTCGCAGATTTCAACGCACGTCTTGCCTTTGAAACGGAAGGGAAGCCGCTGGATCCGGAAACTGTGCGGAAAGGCGTTCTGCGGGGCCTGGAACTGACTCCTGAGGTTCGCTATTTCGTCGCCGAATTTGCAGGCCAGGTGATTGGCCAGGTCATGTTGACTCGCGAATGGAGCGACTGGCGAAACGGGTGGATGATCTGGCTGCAAAGCGTCTATGTGCACGCGGACTTTCGAGGTCGCGGCGTCTTCCGTGCATTGCTGAATGCGTCTCTGAAGAGCGTCGAAGAGACCGATTCACCCGCCTGCGTTCGACTCTACGTAGAACACAACAACGAAGCCGCGAAGAGCTGTTATCGGAGCCTGGGATTTGTCGACACTGGCTATCTGGTGATGGAACGGCCGAAGGCATCGACGTAGTCTGCGTCTATTGAATGACACCGAAATTCGAACGCAATCGCTTTATTTTCACTACGGTTGCAGGATGATCAGGTAGAACAGGAGTAGGCCTTGAAGGCTGCAGTCTTTGAACAGTTTAAGGGACCGATCACGGTCCGAGTTGTTGATGATCCTGTCCCCCACGCCGACGGCGCGATTATCGCCGTTCGGAGCTGCGGCCTGTGTCGAAGTGACTGGCACGGATGGATGGGACATGATTCCGACGTTCACCTTCCTCACGTTCCGGGACATGAACTGGCGGGCGAAGTGTGTGCCATTGGAAGCGATGTGCGACTGTGGCAGACCGGGCGTCGAGTGACCGTACCGTTCTGCTGTGGCTGCGGTCAGTGTGCTCAATGCCGAACCGGTAACCAGCAGATTTGCGACTGCTACACTCAGCCCGGATTTACTCAGTGGGGCGCTTTCGCTGAATACGTTGAGATTCGGCACGCCGATGTGAATCTTGTCGCGCTGCCAGATTCGCTCGACTTCGCAACAGCGGCCAGCCTGGGCTGTCGGTTCGCAACGTCCTTTCGAGCCGTTGTGGCTCAAGGCCGAACATCGGCAGGTGAATGGGTGGCAGTTCACGGGTGCGGAGGCGTTGGCCTTTCCGCTGTGATGATCGCAGCCGCGATGGGAGCACAGGTGATCGCGATCGATGTTCGACCAGAACGTCTGAAACTCGCACGCGAATGCGGGGCCGTTCATGCGATCAATGCGGGCGAAACTGATGTCGTGGATGCGATCAAGACGCTGACAAGAGGCGGTGTTCATGTGTCGCTCGATGCTCTTGGAAGCAAACGCACCTGCTGGAATTCGGTCCGCAGCCTTCAGAAACGAGGACGGCATGTGCAGGTCGGATTGATGGCTGGCAGCGAAGCGAATCCTCCCATTCCGATGGGCCTCGTCATTGCTAACGAACTGGAGATACTCGGAAGTCACGGCATGCAGGCGTTTGAATACTCACGCATGCTCGACATGATTGAAGCTGGCTCTTTGGCTCCTCAAAAGCTGATCTCCGATCGCATCAGTCTCAGTCAGGCTGCGGAACTTCTGCCTCGAATGAATGAGTTTCCTGGCGACGGCGTGACCGTCATTGATCGCTTCAACGAGTAACCTGCCATGCTGACATTAGCCGGACGCCACGCGTTCATCACAGGAAGCACTCAGGGCATCGGCCTTGAGATTGCCGCGGCACTCCGAACGGCCGGAGCATCCGTCATTCTGCACGGACTTCGCCGAGACAATCTTGCGATCGAGGCCGTACAGCGCTGCAGATCAGAGGGCGAAGACGCTCCATTGGTGACCGGTGATCTGGCCGATCCAATGCCTGACGGTCCAATCTCCGTTGCGGAACAGGCGCTCGTGATCAATCCGTCCATCGACACGCTCGTCTGTAACGCCGGGACATTCATTGATACTCCTTTTCTGGAAATGCCGTTCGAGATCTTTGATCGCACGATGAAGCTGAATGTGTATTCGCAATACGTTCTGATTCAGCACTTTGCTCGACACTGGGTCAGCAAGGGAATCCGCGGGCGAATCCTGCTGACCGGCTCCATCAACGGCCGACTCTCCGAACCGACTCACGTTGCCTACGACACATCCAAAGGCGCGATTGAGGCGATGCTGAGGTCCTTGTGCGTGTCACTCGCACCACTCGGGATTCGCGTGAACGGAATCGCCCCAGGACTATTTCGTACGCCACTGACCGAACCAGCGTTACAGGATGAACGAGTCCGGCGCTGGATGGAACTTCATACCCCCAACGGTCAGGTTCCCGGCGCCAGTGCCTGCAGCGGAGCCGCCGTGTTCCTACTGAGCGATCTCGCCGATCACATCCATGGGCAGATGCTTCTTGTCGACGGCGGCATGAGCGTCTGGCAGCAACCCGATCCGCCCGAAGAATGGATGCCACGGATTCTACACCACTGAGCCTGAGGCGCTAGCCGACCTTCTTTCTCCCCCTACCGCCAGGCAATAAACAACTCGCAACGCCGAAATCTGCATCCCCTTTGTTCCCGGATCTTCGATGGAAAGACTCGGCTAGCGCCTCGGGCTCATTGCAGAACGAAACAACAACCGAGTCAAATCAGACCAATGCGTCGAGCCACACAAACTCAAATCAACTTAACATCTCCGGGCTCAAATCCGACGAACTGAATGTCTTTGCTGAACCAGCGAACGCAGTGCGACAACTCGTCGAACGCGCAGTACTCTGGAACTGACTCGTCATAGGAAACAAAGAAATCCGGAGTGAACAAAAGCGAATCTGAAAATCTCATCTCAACTCGGGACACGGACACGAAACGGAATTTCATTCGACCTCTCTGATGCTCGCTCGAGTATGCAAACTCAACGTGCATATCAACGCCGTCTGAATCACTCTCTTCCATATGAAGGCAGATGATTCGCGAACAGTTCGAAAAGTCGAACAGTGGATCTGCCGCCAATGCTTCAGTCTTCCATTTCATACCCACAATTCCTCGAATCTCCCGATTTGCGATCTCACCGTATCGAGCTGCCTTCTCTTCGCTCATTCCAATAACTGACGTGGGGCTGCCCCGGCATTATGCACCAACACACTGGATCCACCAGCAAAGTCAGCATCTTCGCCGGGATTGAGTGGGCGCAGGAACAATGCGTTTCGCCCCTGAGCCTGAGGCGCTAGCCGATGTCTTTTGCCCTTTGCTGCTGAGTGCCGGGCAATTCAGTCGGCACGAATGCCCTTCCCTGTTTCCTTGAGCGATAACCCGTGCGAAGACTCGGCTAGCGCCTCGGGCTCATGATCATTCCCGGAAATGAGTAGGTCGGCATCGAAAAACTGGCTTGGACGGTCTGGAAACATCTGGAAAAACCGGTACTGCCGATTCCAATTCGAGCAGATCTGATGAATCTGAACTTCGGCAACTGTGCGACTTCGATGGCCTTCCTAGAATTCCGGCTACGGGCGAATACGAAGAGCTGTTGATTACCCTCTTTTGTGGAAGACTCAATGTCGGAACTGAATTCCATCCTTGCCGGTGGCGCGATTCCTCCGGAAGCGCGCGTTGTGGATCAGCTGCGGATTCAGGCGGCCGTTCGTGAGATCCTGCTGGCCGTCGGAGAAGATCCGGATCGTGATGGGCTGAAGGAAACTCCTGCGCGAGTCGCCCGAATGTATTCCGAGATCTTCGGTGGCCTGCATGTCGAACCAGGTCGGCATCTGCAAAAGGTGTTCGAAGAGCAGTACGATGAGATGGTCCTTGTGCGGGACATTTCCTTCAACAGCATGTGCGAGCATCATCTGCTGCCGTTCATGGGCAAGGCTCACGTCGGCTACATTCCTCGAGGCAAAGTGACGGGATTGAGCAAACTGGCTCGCGTTGTTGACGAAGTGGCTCGCCGTCCTCAGGTCCAGGAACGCATGACGCACACCATCGCCGACCTGATCGAAAATGAGCTTTCGGCCAAGGGAGTCATCGTTGTCGTTGAGGCGGAGCACACCTGCATGACAATCCGGGGAGTGAAAAAGCCCGGCGCTTTGACGGTGACGAGTGCCGTTCGCGGACTTTTCCGTAATAATCTGGGCAGCCGCGCAGAAGCGATGGCACTGATTAACGGTAAGTAGTCGCGATCCCAGCAAGTTGGTTCCATGGTTGCCTTGTTCGTCATCAAACTTCTGACCGGCATCGTTTTGATGTGGCTGCTGATGCCTCGCAAAGATGTGACGGACGGCTTCTTTCGAATTCAGATGCTGGTCGCACTGGGGCTGAGCGTGCTGGTGGCGATGGCGATTGAACCATCCGCATTCACAGACCTCGATCAATCATCCGTCAGTGCGGAAGAGCAGGCAACTGCCGTGCAGACCTCGCGTGTCATTCGCGGCCTGATGATTGTGTCGGCTGTTACCGCTTATGTCGGTCACATCCTGTGGAAGCTCAGTCGCCGTGCTCCCGGCAACATCTGCATCTATCTGCTGGGGGCCTTCTGCATTCTGACGATGCTGATTCAGGGAATGCGAGTCGTCCGAATTGTCCCTGCCTGGCAGCAGATTTTGTCTGACGTGGCATCGGCCGGGGTGTTGGGTGCGACGATCACAGGAATGTTGCTAGGGCACTGGTACCTGACCACTCCCACGATGTCGATTCAGCCATTGAAGTGGTTCGCGGTGGTGCTGGGAATTGCATCGGCAGTCCGGCTGGCGGCGAGTTCCGTGTCACTGATTTCCCCAGGCTTTTCCTCACACGACACCACGTCGGTTCTGTGGCTGGGTGTGCGTCTAGTGGGCGGAATCGTGGTCCCGGCCGTCACATCCATTCTGGTAATCAGGATTCTGAAGTACCGAAACACTCAGTCTGCCACAGGAGTGTTGTTTGCCGGATTGATTCTGGTATTTATGGGCGAAATGTCAGCAGCATTGCTGGAACGCTCCCTGCAGATTCCCTTTTGATCAAGCTGGTCAAATCGCGGCGTTCGGAAGCTGTGTTTGGGACCCCTGTGAGAGGACAGGCCGATGGCGGGTCATATCATTTTTCAATGCCCGGTGTGTCAGACGAATCGTGTGACACGCCCGGAACCTGCTGATGCCGCTGTCAAATGCGACGGTTGTGGCTGGAACCGCAACGAGGGGGCTCAGGATTTTCGCGAAGGCAACGTGTGCCGATGCCGCATCTGCGGATGTGATGACCTCTGGCGACAGAAGGATTTCCCGCCGGCTTTGGGCCTTGCGATTGTCGCCACCGCGGCGATTTGCAGCTGCATCGCGTGTGCCTGGTACATGCCCATCACGGCGCTCAGCTTCCTGGGAGCAGCCGCTTTGATCGACATGGTGCTGTATTCCTGGATGGGTGACATGCTGGTTTGTTACCGCTGCGGGGCACGGCATCGAAAATCTGCCATGGATGAAGCCCATCCGAGATTCGACCTGGAGACTGCAGAACGTTATCGTCAGCAACAACTGCGGCAGCGGCAGGCTGGGACTCCTGCCTGATCGCAGCGGACGTATCCTGAGTTGAAGAGCAGTCACCTGTGGAAGAACTACGGCGCAGACTGGCAGAAGATCTGAGAGATGTGATCGAAGGCGAAGTCCGTATCGATCCCGCTGCCCTTGCGCTCTATGCAACAGATGCCAGCCTGTACGAGGTTGAACCGGTCGCCGTCGTTTGTCCTCGTTCCGCGCGTGATGTCGAACGCGTTGCTGCGTATTCAGCAGACCACGGAATCCCCATCATTCCACGCGGAGCTGGTTCCGGGCTCGCCGGCGGAGCGATCGGCCGAGGCATCGTGCTGGATTTTTCCCGGCACATGAATCGAGTGATCTCGATCCAGGGAGATCGAGTACGCGTTCAGCCAGGCGTCGTCCGTGAACATCTCAATCGACAGTTGCGGGAATACGGGCGTTACTTCGCCCCCGACCCGTCGAACAGTCGGGTCACAACGATTGGCGGAATGCTGGGCGTTGACGCGGCTGGGTCGCATGCCGTTCGCATCGGTTCGACTCGTGACCACGTGGTGAGCCTGGAATGCGTCTTGTCCGGAGGTCAGAGGATTGAGTTTGGCCGTGAATCACTCGGAAGGTCTCGCCAGGAAGTTCCAAGCGTCGTTGATTTCACCGGGGGCACGGTTCCGGGACTCGCGAACAAAACCGATGGACTGAAACTGTCGTCGCTGACTCCGCTCACTCGCCAAACGGAACTGATCGAGCGAGTGTCGGGCCTGCTGCGGGAGAACGACGCGCTGATTCAGCAGCAACAACCCCCGCTGCTTCGCAACTGCTGCGGCTACATGCTGCGAGGCATCCTGCGTGGCGACATGCTCGACATGCCGCGTCTGTTGACGGGCTCAGAAGGCACTCTGGCGATCTTCACCGAGGCGACACTCTACACGATGCCACTGCCCGAATATCGATCGGCCTGCATGCTGATGTTCGGAACGATGGAGCAGGCTATCCTGGCGATGCAGCAGATTCTTCCGCTGGATCCCAGTGCCTGTGACCTGCTTGACCGCCGACTGCTTAGCCTTGGTCGAGGATCCGATGTCCGATTCAGAGACATCATTCTTCCGGAAGCCGAAGCATGTTTGATCGTGGAGTTTCCTGGCTCAAGCCTGCGAGAAGTTCAGCAGAGGCTTGATGACGCACAGCGGCTGCTCAGAGACCGAGCGATCGACTTTCGAACGACTCGCGAAGCCACGACGTTTGAGGATGTCGAGTTTCTGTGGTCACTCCCGTCGCAGGTCGTCTCGCTGCTGGCAAGTCTGAAGGGAGCGTCCCGTCCGCTGCCGTTTGTGGAAGACGTCGCCGTTCCGCCCGAAAAGCTGGCCGAGTTCCTGGTGGCAGCCCAAAAAATCTTCCAGAAGCACGAAGTCACGGCGACGCTGTACTCTCACGCGGCTTCAGGCCAGCTTCACTTTCGTCCAATCCTGCCCGTGCCAAACCGCGGCGATGAAACACTTCTGGAACCGATCGCGAGGGACCTGTATCGTCAGGTGATTCAGGCGGGTGGAAGCATCTCGGGCGAACACGGCGACGGCTTCTCACGGACGTCCTTCATCCGAACTCAGTATGGCCAGCTATATCGAGTCTTTCAGCAGGTCAAGGATCTGTTCGACCCACTGCGGCTGTTGAACCCGGACAAGATCATCAGCAACGATCCTCAACTGACGATTCGCCATCTTCGAAAAACTCGCCCGTCCGAAAAGCCAGCTCCGGCAGGGGCCACTCCTCTGCTGCCGGTGATGCAATTGTCATGGACAGCCGACGAAGCTGCGGATGCGGCGGTTCGCTGTAATGGATGTGCAAGCTGCAGAGTCACAACTCCGACGACTCGCATGTGTCCATTCGTCGAGAACGATGGCGACGAAGAAGTCACACCACGAGCGCGAGCCAATCTGATTCGCCGTGCTGTGTGTTCGCCTGGGCTGGTGGATTTATTGTCCGACGATTCTGTTCGTCCGGTGCTGGATAGTTGTTTCAACTGCAAACAGTGTCAGATTGATTGTCCGTCCGAGGTCAATATCCCTCACCTGCTTCTGGAAGCGCGTGCTCAGTATGTGCAGGCCCATGGACTCACGAAGACCGGCTGGCTACTGTCGCGAGTTCACACGTATGCCCGAGCAGCGTCGCGGTTTTCTTTCCTGACGAACTGGATGCTGCGAAACGGCCTGGCTCGGCGAGTCTTCGAACGCTTCCTGGGCATTGCAGCACAACGTCGATTGCCGAAGTTCAGCCGCACTCCTTTTCTCGAATCTCCCCGAGTCCAGCGACCGGACAATACGGGAGCCCCGGGCAGTCAGCGACCGACGGTTGTCTATTTCGTGGACTACTTCGCGAACCATCATGACCCGGAACTTGCCGAGGCATTCGTGCGAGTTCTGGAGCACAACGGGTTCCGAGTCTTTGTGCCACGCAATCAAACGGTTTCGGGGATGACGATGGTCTCCGTCGCTGATCTGGCAGCAGCACGAGTCGTTGCGGAACAGAACATTCGCGAACTTGCGGAACCGGCGCGCGAGGGTTATCCGATTCTCTGCACGGAACCGTCGGCCGCATTGTGCCTGACTCAGGAGTATCCGATGCTGCTGTCGTCGAACGACGCTGAAATCGTCGCTCAGCAGACTCAGGATGCCGGGTCATTCCTGCTGGAGTTGCTGCGTCGCGGAAAGTTGAAACGCGACTTCACGCCTCTGAACCTGAAACTCGCATGGCATACTCCATGTCATACACGAGCCATGCGAAAGGGCGTCGCAATGCTGGAACTGCTTCAGCTGGTACCCGGAGTTGAAGTGCAGATCATTGAGAAGGGATGCACCGGGATGGCCGGAACTTTTGGACTGGCCGCAGAGAACTTTCAGCGAAGCCTGGAGATTGGCAAAGAGCTGATCACGGCGATGAACACGATTGATGCGGTCGCCGGTGTCACGGATTGCAGTAGCTGCCGAATGCAGATGGAACAGGGAAGCACGATCCCGACGCTTCACCCGATCAAGATCCTTGCTTTGGCGTATGGACTGATGCCACGGCTTGCCGAGCGTCTCAAGTCGCGTCCTTCCGGGCTCAGCCTGTCATAGTGGTTCGTCAGAACAACGAAGAAGAGGGAATGACGGTTAAGCCAGATTGTTGATGTGGCGAACCATCAGTGACTCGGGGGATCTTTAGCAAGATCCACTACCGAAACCTTGCCGCTGTGTTTTGACGCCCCCCGGGAGCGTAGTGGAACTCGCGAGAGTTCCCTCGGCAGCAGCCATCTGCGCAGCAAAAAAAGCAGGCTTGCCTTTGGCAGCAAGCCTGCTTTGTATTTTCGCCGTTGACCGGCAGTCGACTACTTCTTGCCCTTGGCAGCAGGAGCAGCAGTCGCGGCGGCTGCACCTTCTTCAGCAGTCTTCTTCTTCTTCTTGCCAGCCAGAGCTTTCTGAACTCGAACCTTTGGCAGTCCGAATGGGCTGCGGCCGACAGCAAATCGATCCTCTTCCTGCAGGCGAGCAATACGCTCACCGCGGTTCAGGACGTTTCGAGAACGGCTGTTGCCGCGACGAGTTCTGAGGGTCTTGTCCATTGACACGATAGTCGCTCCAATCGCACCATTTTTCCGTGCATCACCCGAGGCAATCGATGCCTCCGGGCAGAATCTCCCAGCACACGTCGTACCCGGGATTTTTCAAAAGGGCAGGAGTTTATCGACTACCATCCGCTTTCTCAACCACTGCTTTGCCAGTTTTCCCGATCGGAATTTCTCCGGATCCCCGCAGCTCCGAGTGCCAGGTGAGGCGGATCTCTCAGACGATCCGACAGACGCCTGGTGAAACCCTTGCCATTCTGCCATTTGTGCCGTTCCGGCCGCGTTGGATGACCGAAAACCCAGTGAATCGTCCCAAAATCTCACCAGAACGTCCTCAATGCGATAGGATTCTGTGGGAACCTCGTCTCTCAGCAGAAGCCCAGCCTTTTCGATCTTCTCTGTGTCTCAAATTCTGAAATTCATCGTTCCATCGTCATGCCTGCACTCGTCCCCACCATTCTTGCCTCCCTTTTCGCCGCGAGTTTGCTGGCCGGGGGCGATTTGTGGGCTCAGGATGCCATAGGGAACGGAGGTTCAGTCCCACAGACCACCGAAGATAACTCAACATCGGCGGCCGATGCAGAAGTTCGAGCTTTGGTGTTGCAGCTTTCGTCGCCGGATTTTGCTGCCAGAAACGCAGCCAGGGCCGGACTGTTGAAGGTGGATGAATCGGCTCTCACCGTTCTTACCGAAGCCGCAAAGACGGCGGACGGCGAAACACAAAATCAGCTCAAAGTGATTGTGGAGAAGCTGCAGGGCCGTTTCTTTGACGCCCCGCTCAAGACATTTCTGGCGAACCCGACTCGAGAAAACGCTGCCGCCCTGCCTGGGTGGACCAGGATCAATGAACTCGTCCGCAGCGAAGAATCGGCACTGTTTGTCTTCCGCGAAATGCTGGAAGCCGAACCATCATTGTTCACAACCGTCCGTTTCAATCGCAGTGGCTTACCTCCAGTTCTGCTGGAACGAAGTTCGGTGACAGAGCGATTGATGAAGTTGGATTCGGAGCAGTTTCCGGTCGCCTCGGTGCTGGCCCTGATGGTAATCGGAACCGAACCTGGGATCCGACTCACCGGGGCAACTCAGTCAAACATCAACGCCGCGTTGAGTCATCCACAGTTTCAGCGTCTGGTGAAAGATGGAATCCACGCCTCGGCGATCGCGGCGATTACCGAGAACTGGCTGCTCCGTGAGCACTCGGTCCTGGACGCGGAATTGCTGTTTGCCATGAAGCTGGACTCACCGGCCGGCATCGAACTGTCTCGCCGTGTGCTCAAGGCCCGCCGAACAGGCCCGGTGGAATGCTGGGCTCTGTTGACGCTGGGCAAACTCAACGACATGGAGTCACTCGCATTGATTGAAGCCAGCCTGAATTCCAAAGGACGTTTTTGGCCCATGCGAGGTCAGTCGGTGCAGAATGCGATGCCCGGGTCTACCTTCGCAGCAGACTATCATGTGCAGGCTTCCGATGTGGCTCTGGCCGTTGCACTTCACCTGCGGGGAGAGTCACCGGATACGGCTGGACTGAAAGTAGCACGCTCCGAAGAGACTCTGTTTCAGCCACATTCGCTGGGCTTCAACAGCGAAGAAGAACGAACAAAAGCCATCGAGGCCTATCGCAGCAAGTACCCGGCGTTGGATGCTCAGTGATTGAGTCCTGCAACTGCCAGCAATTGACCTGCAATGCCGTCGACAGGCGTACGTCGCCAAACCGGACACGAAACACCCTCAACCGGATCATCCGAAATCACTGCTGTGATGGCTGAATCCTGCGCGGCGTACGGGCGTTCTGAAATCTCCCGCCGCCAGACTTCCAGCCGAGTTGCCCGGGACTGAAGATCTCCCTCAACGATCACGATGTCGCACGTCATGAACATCGGTGCGAAAGCGGCGTATCGATCATCACCTGCCGCCTGGCGGTCGCCTGGAATGAACATCGCGGTCATCTGAGGAGACAGAATCCCCACGGCCGCGGCGCCGGCTGTGCGGTGGCGATGTGAGTCTTTTCCTGGCGTGTCCAGCTCGTGATGATGATGAGTATGCTTCACGCTGCCGACGCGGAATCCCCGCGCTGAGAGTGCCGAAATCAGCTCGCAAACAAGCGTTGTCTTGCCGGCATTACGCCGACCGACGATATGAATCACTGGAGGCATTTTCATCTGTGGCTTTTGTTTTCAGACCGGGGCTTTTATCTACAGGCCGGGCAACTGCTGATCACTCGAAAATCGTCCGAGGTCAATTGGATCGGCCAGGGCTGCCGGATGTCAATGGCTTCTTTGCAACCTGCCGGTCGGGCACACAGAGGAGTGCTTCCGCGAGAAGCGCGATGATCATGGCAATCAGGAATGTTCGCCACACTTCGGTCGCGAGTGCCATGGAGCTCCCAGCCTGGTCATTGATGCGCGTCATGTTCAATCCGCTCATCAGCTGATTCAGCGTCTCGTCCGTGATCGTCTCGCTCATGT
>JAEUII010000021.1 GCA_016795145.1 Planctomycetaceae bacterium | reverse complement strand
TTTCCGTCTCGCCCTTTTCGAGTACCCGGACCGAAACGACAAAGTCGTCGACTGGTTTAGAAACGGCATTGGCTGTGGCCGCCAATAGGATGGTTGCAAGACTCCAGAGCATTCCCTTGCCAATTGACATACGACGATCCTGCTTGAGACGAATAGTTCCCTGCGCGTTGGTGACGAACGCTAGTGCTAACCGGCGCAGGGCCGGCGCCGAAGTTCGTGAACGGCATCGAGCCCGACGATCACACCGAACCTGACCGAAAACATGGACGGCCCTGCGTCCGCGTTCAGCACGTGGTTAGGGCCGGGCAATCACGTGAGCGTGAGTGGAACCGTCCGATGTGTGGGATGCTTGGATGAGCAGATCCTCCACCCGGTTGAGAACGGCCGGAGGTAGATCAACGTTCAATGGCCCGCCCACCGCCTCGAACAGTTCGCGGCTCCACTTCCATGACGCATGGTAGGCGGCGGTCAGCTCGCTCGGCCGCGCGCCTGCGGTGCAGGTCAAGTAGCGCTCGTACGCAGTGGCTGAGAGGTCTTTCTCCAGGGCACGCGACGGGGTCGGCCAGTGGTCAGTCGTGCCTTCGGAGAGGCGGACCAGCTTGAGCAAATACTCGTGAGACCTGCCGAGCAGGGCCCAGGCGCGCGCGAACTCTCCGCGGTTCAGGAGATTGGCGCCCAGCAGCATCAGGTTGAGGAGGTTCAGCCCGAGTTCTTCGGCCAGTACGGCGCCCCCGCGTGCGGGAGGGCCGCCGACGAGCACCTTGGCGTGCCGTGAGAGGTCGCCCGTACGGTCCAGTAGCACGGCCGCGTCGAGTGAGGGGAACCACCCGTGGCCCTGCCAGCTTTCGACGATCGGCACCTCCGAGGCCCGCAGGAAATGGAACTCGCCACGAACGCCGTTCTCAAAGAGAGCTGTATTGTGTCCGAAATCATCCACGAAATAGGCGGCCACGGGGCATACTGCTTCGAGCCACGCGCGCTGATCGAAGCGGTCAAACACCTCGTCCCTGATGAACACCGCAAACTCGATGTCGGAGAAGGTGTCTCCCTCCCCTACCGCAAAGGAGCCGAACATCAGTGCACTCACAATGCGCTCATCCTCGTGGCACACCTCTCGAACGCGCTCGATCATTCTTGGCTGGAGCATTGGGATCAGTTGTCGAGTCGATCTCGTAGATCAGGAAAACGGGAGCGCCCTAACAAATATTCGACCGCGAAACTGCGGTAAGATTTTACCGCAGTTTCGCGGTCGAATCTGGAGATGTCAATCCTGATGTGTCATACTTGACGGCCAACTGCGACGGATCGCTGCTCAATTTGCCTTGCTACACCGCAAACGGAGTCTGTGCTATGCCGCAAGTCCCAAATCCGCCTGACGATCCGCAACAACCTTACCCCAATCACCAAAAACCCGGAGAGCCACGGTTTCTCGAACAGGTTGCAAATGCGTGTCGCGTAAAACATTTGGCCTATCGTACTGAGCAATCGTACGTTTCGTGGGTAAAGCGATTTATTCTTTTCCACAACAAGCGTCACCCTCGTGACATGGGTCCAGTGGAGGTGCGAGCTTTCCTGACGCACCTGGCCGTAAACCGCAGAGTTTCCGCATCGACACAGAATCAGGCGTTGAATGCGATTGTTTTTATGTACCGCGAGGTTGTGCGTCGCGATCCGGGTGAGTTCGGGGAGTTCGATCGTGCTAAACGTCCCAAACGCCTTCCCACGGTTCTGACAAAAGACGAAGTGAAACGCGTGCTCACTCATCTGGAGGGAACATACGGACTGATGGCACGGCTGCTGTATGGCACAGGAATGCGATTAATGGAATGCGTACGACTGCGCATCAAGGATGTCGATTTCACATCGGGAACGATTACCGTGCGTAGTGGCAAAGGCGATAAAGACCGCGTGACAGTGCTGCCCGAAGCAGTGCGAGATCAGCTGCAGTCGCATATCGAGCGACTGCAGGGACTTTATGCCGAGGATCGCGAACGAAACCTCGCGGGAGTGGAATTACCGCAGGCGTTTGCCGTGAAGTCGCCGAATGCGGGTGTCTCGTGGCCGTGGCAATGGGTGTTTCCGGCCCGAGACATTTCACGCGACCCTCGCAGCGGGATCATTCGTCGTCATCATGTCCTGGAGGACGGATTGCAGCGAGCCGTAAAGCGGGCCGTCCAGCTTGCCAGATTAAACAAGCCTGCCAGTTGTCACACCTTTCGGCACAGCTTTGCTACGCATCTTCTTGAGTCAGGAGCCGATATTCGAAGTGTTCAGGAGCTCCTGGGCCACAGCGATGTGAGCACCACACAAATCTACACTCACGTAATGGCCAAGCCGGGCCTGGGAATTCGAAGTCCCCTCGACATGTAGAGAATTGTGGACTGCTGTTTTCGTGCGATTTTCAGCATGCGCCCGATATGCATAAATTCTGCATAACGGAATTGACACCTTGATTGGCGATGCTACGATGCACCTGTGTTCTGTAGAAACTATGCATTTTGGATACAGAATGGAGGCGAGATGAGTAATACATTGAGTGCGGAGGGGTATCTTGCATTCAGGTGTTTTGGCGATCCAGATGAGTACCCAAAATCAACTGAGCAGGTTGCAGTCGAATTGCGATCGCGAGGGTTCAATGCGACGGTACCGGCACTGAACTACATGATTCGCCAGGGGAAAGTTCAACCTGACCGTGAGGGGCGAAACTACGAATGGCAGCAGGAGCATATCGAAGCTGCAGCACGAGAGTTCGGCGAGGAAGGCGCCTACAACCTCGAGGGACAGACCTTCCTGTATCTCGGCATCAATGCTGATCAATTCTACCGGGCACTCGCTGAGGCCTGGGACAAGGTCCGCGACGAATTCGGTGATGGCGTCACATCGATCAAACCGTCATTGAGCGATTTTATCATGACTGTGCACCCGCCACGTGGTGATCAGGATGCATTGGTGCAGTTCACGCTTTGTGACGACTCACGAGCGAAGCTGCGCATCGACGCACAGATGAGTCGCGGAGTTCGGGGAATTCAGATGCCTGCTGAATCCAAGCGAAGGAGCAGGAAATGACCACGGCCCTCGAACCATCCCTGATGCTGGCCGCAGCGGATGTGGAACTGATGGCCAGCGGTCGGCCGCCGACGATCAGCGTTGTGGGCTACACCGGCGGAATGATGCGGGTGCCGCCTTATGGCGACCTCGTGATTGATCTGGCTGGTCTCCAGTTGTCAGGAGATCCGATTCCGATTCTGGCTGACCACGACAGCAGCCTTCGCGGCATCATTGGTCATGGCGTGGCTCGCGTGAATGCAGGCCGACTGCTGGTCCAGGGGACTCTGATCCCCGGATCCGAAACCACCCAACGAATCATTGAACTCAACAAGAGCGGCTTTCGCTTTCAGGCGTCTGTTGGAGTCGCTCCCGGCATCATTGAACGGGTGCGTGCCGGTGAAACCCTTCGCATCAACAACCGAACCATCCAATCACCCCAGAGAGCGTTTTCGCTCGTGCGTACGGGCGAACTTCGAGAAATCAGTCTGGTTGCTCTGGGTGCCGATGCCTCAACATCGGTCTCCATCGCAGCCAGCCGGAATAAGGGGTACGGTATGACAACAGCAGAAAATATCACGCCAACGGCCGACGAGATTCGAGCCGAGGCACTGGCAGAAACAGAACGCATCGCCGCGATTCGCAAAGCCTGTGGCAGTCGGTTCACCGACATTGAAGCGACGGCCATCCGCGATGGCTGGGACGGCCAGCGAACAGAACTGGAAGTGCTCCGGGCGTCGCGACCCGTGGTCCAAGTGACACCATCGCGACCAGAGCCAGCGACGAGGATGGTGCTCACCGCAGCCATTCTCGCTCACATGGGGCGCGAGTCCCTGGCAGAAAAACACCTTGGTGCTGATGCGGCTCAGCGAGCTCGCGATCTGCGAGCCACCAACCTGATGGACCTGTGCAAAGCCGCTCTGACGATGGAGCACAGGGAACTGCCACATGGTCGCGATGCATTGATTCAGGCGAGCATCAGTACATTCGCACTGCCTGCAGCCCTGGGTGATTCGGCAAACAAGATTCTGCTGGAATCATACAATGAATCTCCGGCGACCTGGCGAGCGTTTGCCAACGTCAAATCAGCCAACGACTTCAAGAACCACACTGCCATCCGACCCAGCGATACCGGCGAACTCACTGAAATTGCTCCCGGCGGTGAAATCAAACACGGAGGCATGAGCGAGAAGACCTACTCGTACTCGGTGGGCTCCTTCGGGAAGATGATTTCCGTGGATCGTCGCGACATCGTCAACGACGATCTCAGTGTGTTCGAGCAGACCGCACAGCTGTTTGGCCGGACGGCCATGCGATCGCTGTCCGATCTGGTCTACAAAGTGCTGCTGGCGAATGCAGGCAGCTTCTTCAGTGGCGGCAACGTCAATTACGATGCCGGTGCCGGAACTGTTCTCAGCATTGCATCCCTGAACGCTGGCATCGCCAGGATGCTGGCACAGCGGGATGCAGAAAAGCGTGATCTCGACATCCGGCCACGCACGCTGCTGGTGCCACCGGAACTTCAGCAGTCAGCGAAGGAACTGCTGCTGAGTGATTTCGTGCAGCGAACCAACAACGACACGCCGACGGGCAATGCCCTGAAGAACTCTGTGGCCCTCGAGGTGGAACCACGGTTGTCCAACTCTGATCGCTTCACCGGCACCAGTGCCAAGGCGTGGTACCTGTTCGGCAGCCCATCGGACGCGGCACTGGTTGTCGCGTTCCTGAACGGCGTACAGACACCGACGGTCGAGTTCTTTGGATTCGACAGCACTCCCAACCGCCTCGCTGCGTCCTGGCGAGTGTACTTCGATTACGGTGCCGCTCTGGCTGACTATCGAGCGGCTTACAAGGCCAAAGGCGAAGCGTAATCGCTGAGCCCTGAATTCCTCCGACAACGACCGATCGACCGAACCCTTGTGCTTGAGCAGTGAGAGAGACCCGCAGCCGTGTGGCTGCGGGTCGTCTCACCGATCGCTGCCGCATTCCAAACAAGGAGGACCGGTCATGCCAGACATGCCCGAGAAGAACGGAGCATGGAAGTTCCATATGGCCCTGAGTAAATCAGAGGACCACAACAGTGCTCGCCTTGAACGTCAGTTTCAGGCGGTCGTGGCTTTGCTCGTCAGTCGCTGGCAAGCCGAAGCCAGGGAGGTAGATCGCCATGACGACGATCACGCTGCCACCTGATACGGTTCAGTTCTACGACGATGGACCCGGTGTTCCCGATACACCACTGCTGCGGGAAGCCGAGAAGGCTTATCGCTCTGCCTTTGCGGAAGCGGCCGAGGAAGTTGTCCACTGGGGCATGATGCGAGACGACCTCATCGAACAGGCATGGTGCCAGCGTCAGCAGGTTCGCGAGCAGGCCGAGGTCCTGATTTCCAGTGCCGACTTCTATGGTGTGCCGGAGCTCGACAGCGAACAGATCGTGTATCGCTCCGGTCATGAAGTCAACGCCTCCCACATCCGAGGCCGAGTGCAGGGGCTGGAGATCGCCAGAAGGTGCTGGGATGAGTTCCACGAAGTCGGAACGCCAGTCGAAGCGATCCTGGTGGCGATCTTCATCCCGTGGTCTGATCGCGTCGCTGAGTGGTCGCGATCCCCGATTGCCCCCACGACAATTCTCACACCGCCTCGTCCCGAGGACGGGCTCACGGAGGATCATATGCGTTTGCTGGACTTTGTACGCGACCGCGCTGAGACCACACCACCTCCATCACCATTGTTGCCAATGAAAACCGTGCGGCAGTTGGTGAATGAGTTTCCGGAACTGCGTCGCCCCGTGATTCATGGCCTGCTGCGTGAAGGCGAGACCATGAATGTCGTGGCCAGTCCGAAGGTGGGCAAATCCTGGCTGGTTACTGATCTGGCCATGGCCGTGGCCACCGGAGGTCAATGGCTCGATTGCTTTCAGTGTGAGAAAGGCGAAGTGCTGATCATCGACAATGAGCTGCACGAGCAAACTTCAGCACATCGCATTCCGAAAGTGCTGGACGCCCGTGGGATCGCCTTCAGCAGCGTGGCCGACCGAGTCTCCATCATCAACATTCGAGGTGGCCTGAAGGATATCTTCGGCTTGAATGACACATTCTACTCCATGCGACCGGGGCGGTTTAAGATCATCGTGCTCGATGCCGTCTACCGGTTCATGCCTCGCAACATGGACGAGAACGACAACGGCACGATGGCCCAGATCTACAACCAGCTGGATGGCCACGCCGCCCGGCTGGGCTGTGCGTTTGTGCTTGTTCACCACAGCAGCAAGGGCAGTCAGTCCGGCAAGTCCATCACCGATGTCGGAGCCGGGGCTGGCAGCCAAAGCCGAGCCACCGATACGCACCTGATTCTGCGACCGCATGAGCAGGACGACGTGGTTGTCCTGGATGCTGCTGTTCGGTCGTGGCCTCCTGTAGACGCCCGCTGCATGCGTTGGGCGTTTCCGGTCTGGACGCACGACGATTCCCTCGACCCGACTCTGCTGCGTCCTGAGCGGCCACGCAGGCGTCCTAAAAGCGAATTCGAGAACAAGGTCTCGATGGCCCCAACCGAGCCAGAGTGGACGGCAGAGAGATTTGCCGAATCGTTCGTGACGGATGAACTGCTACTGAAGGCAACCATCCTCAAAACCGCGAAGGCAGCAGGTCTATCGGAACGCAAAGCGAATCTGCTGCTGACGGAATGTGAAAGCGAAGGAATCATCCATCGCTGGCAGCCCATCTCCAACCAACCTGCCAAATTCAGCACTCAACCGATACCTAATCCCCCGGACTGAAAGCGCTCCCTGCGCACGCGCGCCCCCCCTAGAACCCCCCGTGCGTGCGTGAACGCACCACGGGGTCGGGGTTCGTGTGCAATGCGCAGAGCGCGCAGACAGCGATGAGGACATCATGGGTACACACGAGATGTTTGATGGCGTCGGGGTTCCTTCGTTGGCAGGTCGTTCTCCTTGGGCCATTGGGAACAATCGCAAGTAACCACAGACGTTCGTTTGTTTGTCCGAAGTCCGACCGAATCATCCCAGACTGCGAATTTCAGCCAGATTCTCGGAAACATGGCTGGATGTCGCTCCGGAGCCCGAGGTAACTGTGTGATCGTTCCATACCAACGACCTTCTGAACGAAAGTGCACGAAGATGACCGACAACGATATCGCATACGACCTGAAGATCACGAAGACCGAAGGCCGACAACTGAACGCCCCTGGCACCTGGGTCAGCGGAACGATCGCGGGCCACGCCTTTCAGGTCCTGGTCTTCGAAGGCCACGCCGAGAACGCAGACTACGAACTCGGAACCAGCCGGATCAGCAAACTCTGGCTGCGACGCCGGGCCGACCGCCAGGTGGTCGCGAACTTCGACCGGGGCTGGGATGTAGAACCGGCGACCAACACCGCCAGAGAGATTGTGGACTTCCTGGCAGCCGGGATCGCGGAACACACCTTTGGCCACTAACGCCGAAACGCCTGCGGGCGTGGCCCGGCGGTGGTTCGCCGGGCCTGATGATGGCAGCCAACCATTTCTTACACGGGGGAACAGAACGATGACGACGAAGAAGACCGCGACCGCCAAACCCGCCAGCACGAAGACCAGCAAGGCCAAAGAGACCAAACCGAAGGCCACGCCGGTCGCAACGGAACCAACGAAGAAGATCAGCCAGATCGACGCCGCCCTTCGGATCCTGGCGAAATCCAAAGAACCCATGAACTGCCAGGCGATGGTCGACGCCATGTCCGCCCAGGGATTGTGGACCAGCCCGGGCGGCAAGACGCCCCACGCGACGCTTTATGCATCGATCCTCCGGGAGATCAACGCGAAGGGGAAAGACTCCCGGTTCAAGAAGGTCGATCGAGGCCAATTCGTCGCCACCGGGGTGGAGGCATAACAAGCCGGGCAATCCGCCCGATAGCGACGCCTGCCACGCACGTCGCCCACGAGGCCCCACACCGGGGTCTCGTCTCGCTGTGGAACGTTTGTCCCGCCCGACCCATCGACCCATCCAAACCAATCCTGTGCAACCACGCTGCGTGATGCTGGATGCCTGCGGCAAGCCCGAGGTAACTGTGCGGTTCCGGTGCTGGCACCGTTGCCACACGACACATGATTTCATGATGGGGGAAGACAGATGGTGAAGAAGATGATTCCGGCGGTTGGCTATGCGCGTCGCAGCACTGACATGCAGGAACGCTCGATCCCGGACCAGCAGGCCTACGTGAGCGAATGGGCCATGCGGCATGGCTACCAGATCATTCGGTGGTACATCGATGATGCCATTTCAGGCACCAGTGCGAAGGGGCGAAATGCCTTCGAACAGATGATCGCCACGGCGGAAGATGGCGGCGACTTCGAAACCATCCTCTGTTATGACATCAGTCGCTTCTCGCGCGGTGGCACCAACGAGACCGGGTTCTACCTGCATCGACTGAAGACCGCCGGTGTGGATGTTTTGTTCACGGCGGATGGCATTCCCGAAGGCGACGACGGCGAATTGATTCAGGGCGTGAAGTCCTGGCAGGCCCGGCAGTATTCGCTGAAGCTGGCTCGCGACACCATCCGCGGTCAGATCAGCAACATCCGCGAGCGGAAGAGTGCACCAGGCGGCGTGGCGCCGTATGGCTATGACAAACAGCATCTGACGGCAGACGGAATCATTCTTCGCACGCTGCGATGGATGCCGGATGGCAGCAAGCAGGAATTTGGTCCCGATGGCCGGCTGCTGCGGGTGATCGAACCTGGCGTTAACATGAAGAAAGCGAAGAGCGACATTATTCGCTTCGTCCCCAGCACGCCGGATCGAGTGGCGGTGATCAAACGCCTGTTCGATCTCTGCATTCAGGGATATGGCTGCCACACGATCGCAGCGACGTTCAATGGCGAAGGCATCCCGTCGCCCGCCGGTCAGAAATGGAATACATCCCGAGTTGCCAAACTGCTTCACAATCCGGTGTACCGAGGCTCCATCGCCTGGAACCGCCTGACGATGGGATCCCTGTTTGGTCTCGATGGCAAAGGCGTTCTGCGGCCGAAAAAGAATTCCGGCTGGAAGAAGAATGACATGGAAGACTGGATCATCAGCGACGATGTTCACGTACCTCTGGTGTCGCCTGAAGATTGGGAGGCGGCTCAGCGAGCGGTGGCGAAACGCCGCATCGATGGCGGCAAGTCGCGACCGGCGAATCGGTCGCTGCTCTCCAGCCTGATGATCTGCAAACGATGCGGCCACGGATTCACGATATGCAGGGATCGACGATGGCCTGGTCCGGAAGGCGAGGGATACCGAACCTATCGCTGCACCGGATACCATCGCTATGGCAAATGCGTCTGTGGCCTGGTCAACGTCCCTGCGCCAGCCCTTGAGACGTTTGTCCTGCAGGCGATCAAACGGGTGTTCCTCGGGAACCACGAAACGGTCGCGAAGGCCATCGATGCCTTTGTGAAGACGGTGCTGGCTCCGCAGGCCAAAGAGAAAACGACCGCCAGCGATGATCACGAACTGGAACTGCTGAACCGGAAGATCAAGGCCACGGTCGCCATGCTGACCGACCCGTCGTTCGAAGGCCTGGACGAACTACGAACGACGCTGGCCGATCTGAAAGCGAAACGCGACGCACTGGAGTCCCGGCGGAAACGAAACGCGCCACGGGCCACACCGGCGTTCACGGAGACGCAACTGCGGGCGTGGGCCAACGACCAGTTCGCCACGCTCGACCAAATGGCTCCACGGGCCAACGTGGGCCTCAAGGACCGCCAGTTGGTCGAGGCCTTCGTCGAGCGGATCGAAATCGACCCCGACACGAAGACGGGCGTCGTGGTGATCGTGGCGGATCTGGAAACCGCGATGCGGGCCGGGTTCACACGCGAACCCATAGGGGATTTTATGGGCGCGCATGAGTGGTGCTTCTACGGCTGGAAGGAAGGCGCAGCCCACGTCTATCTAGGACCGAACAATGCGACCGATCTCTGGCAGGTCAAGAAGGTGAACCCACAAAGCATGGTTCACCTCACGGAGAAGCCGGTGGAACTGGCCGTCCGAGCCATGCAGTACTCATCGCGGACCGGTGAGAATGTGCTGGACCTGTTCGGCGGTTCTGGCAGCACATTGATGGGTGCCGAGCAGACAGGTCGTCATGCGTTCCTGATGGAACTGGATCCGCTGTACTGCGATGTGATCGTGCAGCGGTGGGAGAAGTTCACAGGCCGGAAGGCGGAACGCGTCTCGGCGACTCAGGGAGTGACGGCATGATCTCGAAAGAACTCTGTGAGTTCTACCTTGCCAGCGAGGCCGTTGGCAACAGCGATCGTCTGTTCGTAGATCGAACCTGCGGGTGCGCTAATCTCAATGTTGTTCAGTTCAAGGAACAGCAGTGCAGCGACGGCCCCCGATCGCTTGTTGCCGTCGACAAATGGATGATTCTGCACGATATGGAACAGATACGCTGCGGCCATTTCAAATGGAAATTCATGCAGAAATGTGCCACCGAATGTGGCCTGCGGCTGAGCTATGGCAGACTCCAGCAATCCTATGTCGCGAACGCTGGGGTCACCTCCATAACGAGCAATCTGATCAGCATGCGCGAGCAACACATCCGGCAAACTCAGGAAGTCGATGTCGCCCATCTACTCAGCCAGTTTCTTAAGGTCATCACCGAACTGATTGTTGATCTTTTGCAGCGCTGCCTGCAGGCGGGCCTGTCGCTTCTTGTCGCGAACTGGCGTGAGCATGATGGAATCGCCGTTCGTAGTCAGTTCGATCTTCGTGTCCGCAGTGATCTGCAGCAAATCGAGGACAGGCTTGTCGATGACGATCGCAAGACTGTTTCCGTGTTTTATCAAGGCCTTTTCCATATCCGAAGCTCCTTTTGTTGGATACACATAGTGTATACCATAATCGATTCGCCGGCAATTGGAATTTTGGATCCCGGTCGTATTCCGCAGGATCTCGATACGATCCGGGGGCATCGTAAGCATCAGATTTCTTCCGTTGTCCCATTCCACATCCACCTGATGCCAGGCATTCTTGCCGTCACCGTGATTGGAGACACTGACCACTGTTCCGACCGCACTGGTCGGAATGGGATCGGGGTCGTCCGGCATGGCAACCAGTCGGATGCGGTCTCCGGGCTTCGGGATGTTCGACATGGCGGTGTTCTCCTGTTCCTCGTGGTCTTAGAGGATCCGGCCGAGTTGGCTGCGATCCATCGCCGTGAGGGCTTCGCAGGCGACCACGTGCTCGGCGAGCAATGGATCTGCTTCGTCGCTACCAGCCGCCTGTTCGAGTGCATCCGCCAGCGATCGCAGGCCTTCGACCGCCTTGTAGTAGGCCTCGCGGATGGTCTGATAGTCGTCGCCGTTCATGGTGCGGAAGGCGTCCCGCAGGTTGGCTTCGGTTTCGGTATTTCGCTTCGTGGCCATCTTGGTGTCTCCTCTGATCTTGTACAGGAATGGACTTCTGACATGACACATGTGCCATGGTTTCGCCGACAGCTCAAGCAGATTCGGCCAGCAATTCCGGTCAATTTCGCAGCTACCCGAGGGAGCTATTCACCCCGATCTTTGCGTCCCGCTCGGTACGCCAGCCGGAGTGCTTCGAGGACCTGCCAGACCGCTACCTCGTGGAAGTCCAGCGAGTCCATCTTGCGGGTTGCCAGTGTCGGGACCTTCAGGATTCGCCTTGCAATCGACGCCAGTTCGGCGTCCACGGCCACCTCGTGTTCGCAGCGTGCGATGCCGACGTGGCAGCGATGCTGTTGTTCTCCTTCGCACATCGAGGCGGCGTTCGTCCAGAGTGCCAGGGCCTTCGGCCATGCCTCGGCGCGTTCCGCCGATTCGGCTTCGTTCATCCAGTCGGTGGCGGTCAGTTGTCGTGTCATCGTTGGTCTCCATCGAAAGGAACTGATTGGAAATGCAGTCACATCGGTTTGCCGGAGCAACCGACCAGGCCGACCACTCGCGGTCGGCCTGGTGCGTGGTTCCGGTGGCCTATGCGGCTCGGTCGTATTTGCGGGCCATCTCGGTCAGCTTGGTCTTGATTGTCTTCCAGTCCGGCTTCGTGGTTTCGTTGGCGATCTGCCCGAAGACCTTGTCGCGGAGGTCGCCCTTGTACCAACCTTTGGTCCAGCCCAGGCGGTAGAAGAGTCGGTTGAGTTCTGTCTCGCCGACCCCGGCACCCGGTTTGTCCCAGCAGCTCTTCGTGCCTTCCTTCTTCGTGTAGTCCCAGTCCGAGCAGCGTTTGCTGTTGAGGGCCAGTTCGACCAGGCCAAGGCACATCATCAAGTAGCCCATCACCTTGGTTTTGTTGAGGGTTCCGGCGAAGGCTCGGAATTCAATCCGGTTCTTCCCGCGAGCCAGGTGCGTCAGGTTCAGCAGATGGTAACGATCCGCTTCGCAGCGTTGTCGAGCGTTGTCTTTGTTTCCGTAGTGTTTGATCTGCTTCGTGTAGGTCGTCTGTTCGCGGCGCCGTGTTCCGGTGCTGGCGAAGATCGCTCGTTCGTGGTTTCCGACCAGGCTGATGAGTCTCGCGAGGGCGGCGGCGTCTCCGGTCCATTCAAGCGTGATGTGCAACCCGCAGCTGGGGTTGACCCGGGCTCCGTGTTCGTTGATCCGGTCGATCGCCTGTTCTACTTCGGCGAGCCCCGCGGCTCCCTTCAGCTTCGGGCTGACGAATTCGCAGCCTTTCCGATCCATGGTTCCCGGCTGAATACTGCCGTCGCGTTCAGCTCGCCATCCGGTTGGCAGCCAGGGTACCTGGTAGCCTCCGTGGTACGGTCCGATCGGTGTGGTGTCGCTGTTGGGCAGGGTCGTTTCGAATTCAATTCCGAAGGCGATCTCGTTGGCGTTCATGGTTCGTTTCCCGTGGTCTGGTGTGTCGTTTGGTTCGAAGCTCCATTCGCTTCGCGTGTGACACATGTGCCATGGGTTCCCGAACAGCTCAAGGCGTTTC